>JANTHB010000027.1 GCA_024762655.1 Bacteroidales bacterium | reverse complement strand
GAGCAGTTCAGGGTCAGGATCGAGATGCGGCAGATAGGCGCACGACAGGAAGCCGGCCGCATCGGAGGCCTCGGTTCCTGCGGCAGAGAGTTGTGTTGTGCATCGTGGATGAATAAGTTCGTTTCCGTTTCCACCAGTGCTGCAAAATACCAGGAACTCTCTCTGAACCCGCTAAAACTGGCCGGACAATGCGGAAAACTGAAATGCTGTCTCAACTATGAACTGGATGTATATCTCGACGCTCAGAAAAACTTCCCCCATGCCGATATTGTTCTGGAAACCATGGAAGGAAATTATTATCACCAGAAAACGGATATATTCAAAAAGGCAATGTGGTATTCTTCCGATCCCCATTCTTCCGTAAACCTTGTCCCGGTTCCTGTGGAGAGGGTCATAGAAATTCAACAGATGAACAAGGCGGGGAATAAACCCGAACAACTGCTGGATACCCGGTACCAGCAGGAAGAGAAAGACTTAACCCCAAGTTTTGAGAATGTAGTGGGTCAGGACAGCCTGACCCGGTTTGACCGGAAAAGCAACCGTAATAAGAAAAAACGGAAGAAAAATAAAAACAGAAATCAAAGGAACAACAGGTAAGGTCCCTTATGAAAGCTGATAAAAATAAAAGAAAGCGGGATACAAAACGAATAATGCTTCTTACTTCCATCGTTTTGCCCCTGGCCCTGCTGTTAAACGGATGTGACCCGGGCAGGGTATTTGATGAAAACAGGGAAATACCGGACCATACCTGGAAGATGAAGGAGCCGGTGCGGTTTAAGGTGCTGGTTAAGGACACGGTTTCTTCCCATACCGTTTATGTAAACATCCGTAATTATTCCGATTATCCATATAGCAATATTTATCTTTTCATTCATGTGGTTTCCCCTACCGGTGCCGAGCTGACGGACACCGTCAATTTTCTTCTTGCAGACAAACGGGGAAAGTGGCTGGGAAGAGGCATCGGGGATCTTTACTTTTTACGGTTACCCTATAAACAACATATCCGTTTTCCTTACCGGGGCGTGTACCTTTTTGATATTGAACAGGGGATGCGTACCGCCCTGAAAGGGATCCGGGATGTGGGGTTACGTGTTGAACGTGAGAAAACGAACAAAAGTGGGAAAAAATAAGCTTGCCCGTTGGGCTGAAATGGAACAAATGGAGTTTGTCCTGCAGCCCCGCTTTGAGGAGGTATACAAAAAAGATTATGTTTTAAAAGGCCGTTGGGGAGAGGATTTTTTCAGCAATGAAAACCCGGTTGTGTTGGAGCTGGGTTGTGGCAAAGGAGAGTACACGGTGGGCCTGGCTGAAAAATTCCCCGAAAAAAACTTTATCGGAATAGATATCAAAGGAGCCCGGATGTGGCGGGGTGCGGTCACCACCCTCGATAAAGGATTGAAAAATGTAGCTTTTCTGCGGTCAAGAATTGAGTTGCTACATTCCTTTTTTGACCGGGGAGAGGTTTCTGAGATATGGATTACTTTTCCGGATCCTCAACCCCGGAAACGCCGGGAGAAAAAAAGACTTACCCACCCCCGTTTTCTGGAGATGTACAGGAATATCCTGAAACCGGGAGGATGCATACACCTGAAGACGGACAATGTGGATCTGTTTCAATATTCACTGGAAGTGGTTCGTCTGAACAATTTTCCTCTGGAGGAGCACACCACTGATCTTTATGGTGAAAACAAGGATGATATTGTATTCGGTATCCGGACGTATTACGAAAAACAGTTTCTGGAGGAGGGGAAAAAGATCTGTTATTTGCGTTTTAACCCGGAGGGTGAACAACCCATTAAAAATCCTGATTATGGAGGATAGGGATTTTTTTGAGAAAGTATATGCGATAGTGCGCCAGATTCCTCCCGGCAGGGTGACTACCTATGGCGCCATTGCCCGTTATCTGGGATCGGAAAGATCGGCCCGGGTTGTGGGATGGGCCCTGAATCAATCTTTTCACACAGGCTCTTTTATTCCGGCCCACCGTGTGGTAAACCGGCAGGGTATGCTGACAGGAAAACACTATTTCGGTTTTGGGGATACCATGAAACAATTGCTGGAAAACGAAGGGATCGAGGTCGTGAATGACCGGATCGTTCGTTTCGGAGAATTATTTTGGGACCCGGCCGAAAATTTAAGCTGATATTGGGTCAACCTGTTCAAAGAATCCTTATATTTGCACCTTTATTTATATTAAATAAAAATAGTCTGGGTAAAAAAAGGTTAAAATACTGGTGTTATTATGGAAATATCTAAGGAAAAAGTACTGGAGATCTTAAAGAAGATCAAGCATCCCGAAACTGCCGGGGATATTGTTTCCTCCAATATGGTAGAGAATCTGCGTATTGATGGTCGTCAGATTATTTTCACGCTGGCTTTGCCCAAGCCCAATGACCCTTTTTTCAATTCGATCAAAAAGTTGTGTGACCGTCAGTTGAAGAAGGAATTCGGGGAAGATATTGAGGTGTTGATCACGGTTCCGGTGAAAGTAGGACCTTTAAAAACCGGGCCGGAAGTTTTGCCGGAGGTAAAAAACGTCATTGTAGTGGCGTCGGGAAAAGGCGGTGTGGGGAAATCGATGGTTGCAGCCAATCTGGCAGTAGCCTTAGCGAAGCAAGGGTGGAAAACCGGATTGCTGGATGCTGATATTTTCGGGCCTTCCGTACCGAAGATGATGGATTTGGAAGGTTCCGTACCGCGGGTTCATAAAGTTGACGGAATAGATATGATCATCCCTCTGGAAAAATACAATATGAAGATATTGTCTATCGGATTTTTTATAGATACCGATGACGCTTTGATCTGGCGCGGGGCCATGGCCACCAGTGCCTTAAAGCAGCTCCTGCAACAGGGAGACTGGGGTGAGCTGGATTTTCTTATTGTGGATTTGCCTCCCGGAACCAGTGACATTCACCTGACCATGGTGCAGGAGATCCCGGTAACAGGAGCTTTGATGGTTACCACCCCGCAGGATGTAGCCCTGGCAGATGTGATCAGGGGGATAGCCATGTTCAGGAGTGATAAGATCGAAGTCCCGGTATTGGGGCTGGTGGAAAATATGGCCTGGTTTACTCCGGAAGAAATGCCTGATAAGAAATATTACATTTTCGGTGAAGGAGGCGCTCGCAAACTGGCTGAGAAATACAATGTCCCTATACTGGCCAGCATACCTATTGTCCAGAAGATCCGTGAGAGCGGCGATGCCGGTAAGCCTGTGGCTCTGGATGAAAAAACCATGCTGGGACAGGTGTTCCAGGATCTGGCAAACCGGTTTGTCGAACAAGTGGATAAACGAAACAAGGAACTGCCTCCAACCAAAAGGGTTATCATACAACATTAACGAAGGCAAAAATTTTATGGACAACAAAGCACGTATAAAAAACAAGGTACTGGCGGTCCTGGAACGGATGAGGCCTTATCTTCAGGCTGACGGCGGCGATGTCAGATTGCTCGAAATTACCGATGAGGGGACCGTTAAAGTGCAACTTACCGGTACCTGCAAAAAATGTCCTTACCGCCAGCAGACATTGGCCGGTATAGAGCAGGCCATTGTTAAGGAAGTAGCCGAAGTGAAAAGACTTGAAGCTCCGGAGCATTAATTTTTTAGTAAAAACATTTATTTGCGGGGACTTATAGACGTTTCCGTAAGTAAATTATTTGTAAAAAACTGTCCGGCAAAATACTATTTTTTTAGTTTTACTGTTTGTTTGAAAAAACCGGTAGCTTTGATTAAAAAGGCATTTTATTTTTTATTTTTTGTTTTACTGCTGGGGAGTTTGGGTTGTTCGGTGAAAAAAAATACGGCCTCCAGCCGCACCTATCACAATCTGGTATCCCATTACAATATCTATTTTAATGCCAGGGAAAGTTATAAAAGCGGGATCAGGAAAGCCTCAAAACAGCTAAAACCGGATTTTAACAAGACCCTCCCTGCATTTCCTCTGGAGACCAAAGAAACCGCCGGACTGATCACTTCGGAGATGGATCGTGTGGTAAAGAAGGTGTCCAAACTGATCACGTATCACTCAATCACAGCCAAACCCAAACAGAAGAAGACCAAGCTTACGGAAAAAGAGAAAGAATTTTTTAACCTACCCGAGTACAACAAATGGGTGGATGACAGTTACCTGTTGATGGGCAAGGCGCAATATATGAAGAACGACCTTGCTTCAGCCTTGACCTCCTTCAACTACATTGTCAGCAAAAAATACCCTGATCCCGGGGTGGTCATGGAAGCACGTCTCTGGGCTGCAAAGATTTATGACCGGTCGAAAGACTTCCGGGCTGCAGAAGAGACCCTGCAAGAGCTGGAAAAAGAAAAAGACAAGATCCCGTCCTCCATACTTAAGGATTACTTTAAAGTGAAGGCCAATCATTACCTGTTGCAGGGAAAGACGGATCTTGCCATCGAAGAACTGAAAAAGACGCTTGAATACAGTAAGAAAAAGGATGAAAAGGCCTTAACCGCATATTTGTTGGGGCAGTTGTATGAAGAAAAAAAGGATATGGCAGATGCCGTAAAATACTACCGGATGGTTTTTCATTTCAACCCTCCCTATGAAATGGCTTTTAATGCACACATCCGTATTGCGGAAGACACGGAAACATATGCAGAAAATCTGAAACAGATAAAAAAAGATCTGCACAAACTGCTCAGGGACGAGAAAAATAAAGAATACCGGGATCAGATCTATTATGCTTTCGGGAAAATTGCCATGAAAGAAAACAAGCCCGATGAAGCCATAGAGTATTTCAAAAAATCAGCACATTACTCGGTATCCAATGATGTCCAGAAAGGTCTGTCCTATCTTGCGGCAGCCGAAATATATTTCGACAGGAACGATTATGATCATGCCCAGATGTTTTATGACAGCACCGTCGCATTTCTTCCGGGGGATTATGCCGGTTATGCGGAGTATAAAAACAAGAGTAACAGTCTGAACCGGCTGGTCCGGTATACCCGCGAAATCACCCTTCAGGACAGTTTGCAACATCTGGCAGCCCTGCCTGAGAAAAAACGACTGGCTATCATTGACGGGATCATTGAAACGTTGGTACAACAGGAAAAACAAGAAGCAGAACAGAATGCTTCCCAGGCATATTCCCGCGGCCAGGCAATGCTAACCGATATTCGTTATCAAAGTGAATTAAACCGCAGCGGACAATGGTACTTCTATAACCCCACAGCGTTGGGTTTCGGAAGGACGGAATTTAAAAGAAGATGGGGAACCCGCAAACTGGAAGATAACTGGCGCAGAAAAAACAAGGCTTCCGTTTCATTCGAGTCGGCCACACAAGAAGAAGATTCCCTTTCTGCAGAGCAGGTTATTAAATCCGTGCAGAAAACCAACAAAAAAAGCCGGAGCTATTATCTGCGTCAGATCCCTTTGAATGATTCCATGATGGTGGCTTCCAATGCTCAGCTTCAGGAAGGTCTTTTTGAATCGGCCATGATCTTTTACAACGATCTGAAAGATTATGACAAAGCCATTCATAACCTGGAACGGATTGCAACAGATTTCCCACAAAGCACCTACCTCCTGGCAAGCTATTATACGCTTTACAATCTATATCGCGAAACAGGGAAAACGGACCTGGCCGACAAGTATAAAAACCTTATCATCGAAAAATTTCCGGACAGTGAGCAGGCCAAAGTGCTGAAAGACCCATTGTATCTGAAAAAGATCAATGAACAAAAACTTGAAGAGGAGCGAAAATATGAGCAGGTATATCATATGTTCGAGACCGGAAATTACCAGGAAGTGATCAGGAGGTGTGATCTGGCTCTCCAGGAAAAAACCGGGGAAGATCTGAGATCAAAATATATGTTTTTGCGGGCTGTTTCGATCGGTAAAACCAGTGATCCCAGGACATTTAAAGAGGCTCTGAAACAGGTGGCCGATTCTGTGACAGACCGGGATATTGCCACCCGGGCCACAAACCTGATCACCTATTTGAATCAGGAACACCCCGTTCTCAAACAGGAAGAAATAGAGAAAACAGCCAGGGTCATTTACCATTTTAATCCAAAGGAAGATCATTTCCTGACAATTTTTGTAAAAGATCCATCGATAAACCTCAACCAACTGAAATTCGAGATCATCAATTTTAATACGGATCAATATCCTCAGACGGATTTTGAGGTAAATACCGACAAAGACGCGGTGAAGGGCATGAATGTAATAACCGTTAAAACACTTGGGAAATTTAAGGAAGCCATGGATTATCTTAAAGCCTTTGACCAATATCCTGCGTTGGCACCTTATGTGCAAAACCCGGGGATAGAGGTTTTCCTTTTCTCCGAATCCGGTTTTAAAACATTCCTGAAAAGCAAGTCCCTGGATCCTTACCGCGTTTTCTATAAAAAATATTATCTTCGGTAGGATAAAATAATCTTCTTATTTCCGGGGACAGACTGTTTTATGGTTGTTTTCCGGGATAATAAGATCAGGGAAGAATTTCAGGCAGTACATTTGAAGAAAGGAAGAGAGAAATGAGAAAGATCAAAATACTATGGATCGATGATGAGATTGATTTGCTGCATTCTCAGATTCTTTTTCTGCAGGATAAAGGATATGAGATAGACACGGCCAACAATGGGGTGGATGGTGTGGAAAAAGTCAGGGAAGAAGCTTACGATGTAGTGTTGCTGGATGAGCAAATGCCGGGTTTGAGTGGTCTGGAAACCCTGGAGCAGATAAAGGATTCTTTCTCGGAGTTACCGGTGGTCATGATCACCAAGAGCGAAGAAGAGGATCTGATGGAGCAGGCAATCGGATCAAAAATTGCCGATTATCTGATTAAGCCGGTACGTCCGCAGCAATTGTTATTAACGCTGAAAAAACTTACGGAGCGATCGAAGATCAGGGAGAGCCATTCCGCATCAAAATACCAGTCTGAATTCATGCAGCTCTCTCAAAAAATCATGATGGCCGGGAATTTCAGGGACTGGGTAGACATCTATGAGCGGCTTGTTTATTGGGACATCGAATTGGAAGAGACCGGATCGGGCGGGATGGCTTCCGTACTGACAGACCAGCGCGCTGAAGCCAACAGGGAATTTGCCCGGTTTATACAAAAAAATTATCCCCGTTGGTTTGGAGAAGGAGATAACCCGGTATTGTCGCCCCAGGTTTTCCGTAAATGGGTTTTTCCCCAGGTGAAGAGCGGAACAAAAACCGTGGTAATCGTAATTGATAATCTGCGCCTGGATCAATGGAAGATCCTGTACGGCCTGATCCAGGAGTATTTCATGCTGGAGGAGGAAAATGTTTATTACGGGATCCTGCCTACCGTTACCCAGTATGCCAGAAATGCCATGTTTGCGGGACTTATGCCGTTGGAAATCCACAAATTATTCCCGCAATACTGGCGTTTTGACGAGGAAGAAGGACACAAAAATGAGTTTGAAGCAGCCCTATTGGGGGAACAGATTAAAAGAGAAGGGTTGAATATCAAACATGTGTACCGGAAGATACTGAATCAGAACGAAGGGAGAAAAATCCTGGAGGAAATACCCAACCTGCTGAACAACGACCTGGTGGTTCTGGTATACAATTTTGTGGATATGTTGTCACATGCAAGAACGGAGATGAATATGATCCGTGAACTGGCAAGGGATGAAAAAGCCTTCAGAGCCCTGACGCGCACCTGGTTTGAACATTCTTATATGTTTCCTTTGGTACGTTTTCTGGCAGAAAAAAATATTCGTTTGTGTATTACGACAGACCATGGAAGCATTGATGTGGAAACTCCCGTAAAAATTGTGGGAGACCGGGATACCACTACCAATTTACGGTACAAACTGGGCAGAAATCTGAATTATAATCCCAAAGAGGTTTTTGGCGTACGTCATCCCGAACAGATACACCTGCCCAAAGATCACATCACCTCCACTTATGTTTTTGCCAGGGAAAAACAATATCTCATCTATCCCAAAAATATGAATTATTATATCCGGTTTTTCAAAGGGACCTTTCAGCATGGCGGGATCTCCATGGAAGAGATGCTGGTTCCTTTTGCTGTGTTAAAACCGAGACAACAGGCAAGGTGACGTATGGAGAAGCATGTTGTTCACATCTATGACGAAGAGGAGCTGCTGCCTCTGGCAGAGGACCTGCTGAAAATGTTTTCAGAAAAAAGAATCTTTGTTTTCTATGGAAATCTGGGAGCAGGAAAAACCACTTTTATCAAACGGTTTTGTGATATACTGGGCGTACAAGATACAGTTCAGAGCCCCACCTTTGCGATCATAAACGAGTACAACTCTCCGAAGTACGGACCCGTCTACCATATGGATTTTTACCGCATTGAAAAACCGGAAGAAGCTTTCGACATCGGGCTGGAAGAATACCTCGACAGCGGGAATTATTGTTTCATTGAATGGCCTGAGAAGATAGAGTCCTTAATGCCTGCAGATATTGTAAACATAAGGATTCGTGTGGATACCGGCCAGGCCCGGATCATTGAAGCTGACAACAGGTAAAATCCAGGTGTTTGAAATTCCCGTGGAAAGTATTAATTTAGGAATCCCGAAAAAATGAAGACAACACCATGGTTGAATCAAGTAATTCTTTACGTTATTCCCTGAACAAGGAGGGGTTGCTCCCCCAGGAGGAGATGCTGGAGACCACTCTGAAAAAGAAAGAAATGATCATCGGCATACCCAGGGAAACGGACGCTTATGAAAACAGGGTTTCCCTCACGCCTGAAGCGGTGGAGATCCTGGTCAATGACGGCCATCAGGTTATTATTGCCCGGGATGCCGGTCTGCAGGCCAGTTACACGAATCATGACTACAGTGAATGCGGCGGGATGATTGTGGATACCAACAAAGAAGTTTTTCAATCGGATATCGTACTGAAAGTTTCCCCGCTTACCCTTGAGGAAATTACACAACTGAAAGGTGGACTGACGGTTATTTCTTCTCTTCATCTGACGAATCATACCGATAAATATATCAGGAAACTGATGCAGAAAAAGGTTACGGCTATTGCTTTTGAAAATATCCGGGACAAATATGATCATTACCCGGTGGTACGTTCCATGAGCGAGATTGCCGGTATGGCATCCATCCTGATAGCGGGAGAATATCTGAGCAATGTACATCAGGGGAAAGGGGTTTTACTGGGAGGTATCAGCGGGATTACGCCGACGGAAGTTGTGATCCTGGGTGCCGGAACAGCAGCAGAATATGCTGCCCGTGCGGCCCTGGGTCTGGGGGCCGTGGTAAAAGTCTTTGACGACTCGGTCTATAAACTGAAAAGACTGCAGACCTATCTGGGACAGAGAATTCAAACCTCTGTTTTCCACCCGCGTGTATTGACCAAAGCCCTGAAGTCTGCCGATGTGGTGGTGGGAGCAGTCCATCTTACGGGAGCCGAACGAACCCAATATTATGTTACCGAAGAGATGGTCCGGGGAATGAAAAAAGGATCTGTGATTGTAGATATAAGCATAGATCAGGGGGGGTGCGTAGAGACCTCTAAATGTATGGATCATGGAAATCCCGTTTTTACCAAACACGGGGTTATTCATTACTGTGTACCCAATATCCCTTCACGGGTAGCCCGCACGGCCTCCATCGCTCTCAGCAATGTGTTTGCTCCTATCCTCAGGGATATCGGGGATGCCGGAGGCGTGAAAAACCGCCTGCGGGAAGATGCAGGCCTGCGTAAGGGAGTGTATATCTTTAATGGCATTCTTACCAATGAGGTGATCGGCAGAAGATTCGGAATATTATCCAAAAATCTTGACCTGCTGCTTGCTGCCTTTTAACCGTTTTTCTGTTTTTACCTTTTAAGAATCTAGCAGTGATCTTTATTTACCGGAATCTTCTCTTAATATACGGGTTTTCCATATGCCTGGCTTCTTTATTTAATAAGAAGGCAGGAGCCTGGTGTTCCGGTCGAAAAAACTTTTTTACCCGGCTGAAAAAAACATACCGTCGTAAAGGAAAAACCGCCTGGATACATTGCGCTTCCCTGGGAGAATTTGAACAAGGCCGTCCCGTGATCGAGTCCCTGAAAAAAAAGAATCCGGATATCTCTGTCGTTTTAACGTTTTTTTCTCCTTCAGGATATGAAGTGCGTAAAAACTACAAAGAAGCGGACTATGTGTTGTATCTTCCCCTGGATACCCCCCGTAATGCCAGACGTTTTCTGGAAATAACCCAACCGGATGTTGCGGTTTTCGTTAAATATGAGTTTTGGTATTTTTTCCTGATGGCTTTGAAAGAGAGAAAGATTCCCGTTTTTCTGATTTCTGCGATATTCAGGCATGATCAATGGTTTTTTAAGGGGTATGCAGGCAAGTTCAGGAAGTTACTGGAAGTATACCATAAAATTTTCGTGCAGGATACCGCTTCGGAACATCTATTAAAAAAACACGGTCTTAAAAATGTCAGGGTGGCAGGGGATACCCGTTTCGACCGGGTGCTGACGATCGCCAGGGCCCGGAGAAAAATTCCGGTAGCCGAAAATTTCAAGGCAGACCATTTGACGGTTGTTGCCGGCAGCACCTGGAAAGAAGATGAGGAGTTCCTTTTTAAATATATAAATCAAAAGATCAGGCCTTACAAATGGATCATCGCTCCCCATGAGATTTATCCCGGACATCTGAAATGGATGGCAGGCAGGCTGCAGGTCCCTTTTGTCTTTTTCAGTGAAGCGGAACAAAAAGACTATAAGAAAGTCGATGTCCTGGTGATAGATAACATAGGAATGCTTTCCTCACTATACGCTTATGCGGATGTAGCATATATCGGGGGAGGTTTTGGCAACGGCATCCATAATATTCTGGAAGCCGCGGTCTTTGGCGTACCTGTTATCTTTGGCCCCAATCACCGGAAATTCAGGGAAGCCAACGAATTGATCCGCCTCAAAGGAGCTTTTTCTTATCAAAAAGAAGAGCAACTGAACACCTTATTTTCGGAATTTTATGATCATGAGCCCCTGCGAAATAAATCCGGGCAAATCTGTCAACAGTTTGTCAACAATTCCGCCGGCAGTACGGAAATAATTGTTAACAATTTGTTAATGATTTAATAAAATCATATAAATATTTAGAAGTTTTGAATTAGTACATTTGTCCCGGTTAAAAACCAGGTATAATTTTATTAATTCAGAGAGTATTAACCTAAACAAGAATGTTTTATGAAAAAATCAATGATTCGTTTTTTATTTGCTGCGATAACATTTGTTATTGTGGGAAGCCTGTCTTTCGGACAGGGAACGACCACGGCTGCCATGAACGGCCGGGTAGTAGATGATCAGGGTAATCCCTTACCCGGAGCTACGGTTGTTGCCATACATGAACCCACCGGCTCACAATTTGGCGGCATAACGGACTCGGAAGGATATTTCCGATTGCCTAACATGAATGTAGGAGGGCCTTACAAGGTAACTATTTCCTTTGTGGGATACCAGAAATATGAGAAAAGTGGTATCTATCTTACCCTGGGGCAGACATACAAATTAAATGTTGTGCTGAAGACTTCCACAACGCAACTGGCGGAAGTAGCCGTAAAAGGGAAACGGGTTTCTTACAATGAGTTTGACGGGAACAAAACCGGAGCCCAGACGGTGGTCAACAGTGAACAAATCGCCATGATGCCCACCGTGGAACGGAGCATAGCCGATATGACACGGTTAACGCCCCAGGCTACGGTAGGGGATAACGGAGCGATTTCCGTAGCCGGTATCAACAACCGTTTCAATGCCATCTCTATTGACGGAGCGGTGAATAATGATGTATTCGGTCTGTCACCTACCGGTACCAATGGCGGACAAACCGGAGGTTCACCGGTCAGTATGGATGCCATCGAACAGTTTCAGATCGTTCTGGCACCGTATGATGTGCGGCAGTCGGGTTTTGCCGGCGCCAGCATCAACGCTGTCACACGCAGTGGTTCCAACGATGTAAAAGCATCCGTTTATTATTACATGCGCAATCAGAATCTCGCCGGTAAAACACCTACCAGTGATGAGAATGTAACCAGGGAAAAACTCCCCGATTTCACTTCAGCCACTTATGGCGCCCGTGTGGGTGGAGCCATTGTAAAAAACAAACTGTTTTATTTTGTGAGCGCCGAACTGGGACGGGACCAGACCCCCAAACCTTTTAGTTTTTCCGATTACGACGGAAATTCTTCCCAGAGCCAGATTGACGCAATTGCCAATAAACTCAGGAGTTTTGGATATGAACCGGGCCCTTATCTGAATAAAAAAGCTTCCCTGAATTCGGACAAGCTCTTTGCCCGCATCGACTGGAACATCAGCCAGCATCATAAATTAATGCTGAGACATTCCTATACTTTCCTGGAAGCCAAGAAAGTGGGAGCTTCCAGTTCCAGAGCACTCAGTTTTGAAAACAACAGTCAGTATTTCCCCAGTAAAACAAACTCTACCTCGCTGGAACTGAAAAGCAATTATAATACGTTCTCCAACAGCCTGATTCTGGGTTATACGTCGGTACTTGATGACAGGGATCCCCTGGGTGGAAACTTTCCCTCTTTACGGATTTATGACGGAAGCGCTACCATTTATGCCGGATCGGAACCTTATTCCACCGCTAATCAATTGAAACAGGGTGTGATGACGGTCACCGACAACTTTAACGTTTATAAAGGGAAACACACCTTTACCTTCGGTGCCAACATCGAACTTTCCCATACCTATAATTTGTTTATGCGGAAAAATTTCGGTGAGTATCGTTATTCCAGTGTAGCTGATTTTCTGACTGTCAACGGACAGGGGTTTGCAGACACCACAGGGGTGGCCTCCGCTTATCAGTATGAAAGAGGCTACTCTCTCGTGGATGATATCACCGGTGACGGTTCTGCTGCTGCTGCAGATTTCAGTATGTTACAATGGGGCATTTATGCACAGGATGAAATCCAGGTGAATGAGAATTTCAAGCTAACGGCCGGACTGCGTGTGGATATGCCTGTATTCCTTCAGGATCCGAAAGAAGATACCCATTTCAACTCGGAGACGGTACCTGTAATTGAAGGAGCCGGCTGGGATATGATGGGGGCCCGTGCCGGGAAAATGCCAAATTCCAAGTTGCTTTTCTCCCCCAGGATTGGATTTAACTGGGATGTTTCCGGAGACGAATCTTTCCAGCTACGCGGTGGTGCCGGAATCTTCACCAGCCGTCTGCCTCTGGTATGGCCGGGAGGTTCCTATACAAACAACGGTCTGGCGATCGGCGGAGTTTACGTTAGAAATTCATGGGGCTATTATATTCCCTTTGAAAGCCGCTGGGATCATCAATATAAAAATTCCGACTTCGGAGGGACAGATGCTAATTACGGCGGACAAATGGACCTTTTCGCAGCCGATTATAAATTCCCGCAGGTGGCACGTACCGACCTGGCGTTTGACAAAAAGATCTTCGGTGGAATGGTCCTGACGGTAGAAGGAATTTTTACCAAGACGCTGAACAATGTACTTTATTATAATATGAATGTCTCGCCAACGCCTGATTTTTATCTTACCGGAGCGGATAACAGACCGCATTATGACAACAGCAAACTGGATGGTTCTTATACCAGGGTGATGGTAGGCACCAATACCAGCAAAGGATACACTTACAACATTACCGTACAGTTGAAGAAAAACTTCTCCAAAGGATTTACCGGGAGCCTGGCTTACACATACGGAAGAGCTATGTCTGTAAATGACGGAACTTCTTCACAAAACTCTTCACAATGGAGATATATGGAACAGGTAAACGGTCTGAATAACCTGGACCTGAGCATTTCCGACTTTGATCTGGGCAGCCGGGTCGTCGGTTTCCTGAGTTACCGTCTCGAATACATAAAGCATATGGCTACTACCATCAGTTTGTTCTACAACGGACAATCCGGCCAGCGTTATTCCTATGTTTACAATGACAGGGGAAACCTGAACGGGAACGGAGAAAGTAGTAATAACCTGATCTACATCCCGAAAAATCAGGGAGAGATTGTGTTTGCAGATGCAGCCACCGCAGCTCAGCAATGGAACGATTTGGATGAATTCATCAGTAACGATCCTTATCTGAGCAAACACCGGGGGGAATATGCCGAACGTAACGGTTCACGTACGCCGTTCACCAATATCTTCGACCTGAAAATTGCTCAGGATATCTTCACCAACATCGGTGCACGGAAACATACCCTGCAGTTTACGCTTGACATTTTCAATTTCACGAATATGCTCAACAAAAATTGGGGACGCCGTTACTATGTATCTTACGGGTATTACAGGCTGATCTCCTTTGAAGGGTTTGATACCGATGGTACTACGCCAACATTCAGCTTCTCCAAACCCAATGGCGATGTCTGGAATGTGGATGATTCCGGAATCAGCAGCTCCCGCTGGCAGGCACAGATCGGATTCAGATATCTATTTTAAAAATCAAAACGATTTTTCAAAAAAAAGAGAGAAATTAATTTCTCTCTTTTTTTTATGGAATCCAATACGCCTGCAACCCTTTATACAGTAAGGAAAGAGACTCCGGACGAAAAAATATATTTTTCTTATCTTGCTGGATTTCTGATTATTACAAGTAATCGTTTTACACTTAATCAGATACGGCTCGTCGTTTATAACTTTAACAAAATGTTAATAAAAACGGATGATCTGCTCTTGTGAGGCCGGGGTTCAGTTACTAAATTTGATACCCGTCTTCCGAAATTTTTTCCGGGACCTATCTGCTAGTTTTCAATGCTTTAAAATTTTTACCTATGGACGATTTATTTGCCGGTCAAACCAAAACCAATGTTAAAGAAAAAAATTCACAAATCTTTAAACCCGTAAAGATACAGGATGAAAAAGCGGGGAAGAAGATTTATTCTTTTGAGGAAGCATTGCAAGCTTCCAGGGAGTATTTTAAAGGCGATGAGCTGGCAGCGAAGGTATGGGTAACAAAATATGCACTGAAAGACTCGGAAGGAAATCTTTATGAAAAAACACCGGACGATATGCATCACCGGCTGGCACGCGAACTGGCAAGGATAGAGAGCAAATATCCCAACCCCATGGCGGAAGAGAAGTTGTTTGAGCTGCTGAAGGATTTTAAATACATTGTGCCACAGGGAGGACCTATGTCCGGCATCGGGAACGATCACCAGATTGTTTCGTTATCCAACTGTTTTGTAATAGGGAATGATGGAGCTTCTGACTCTTATGGAGCCATTATGAAGATTGACCAGGAGCAGGTGCAGCTCATGAAACGCCGTGGCGGGGTAGGCCATGACCTGTCGCATATACGTCCTGCCGGCAGTCCGGTGCTGAACAGTGCACTTACCTCAACAGGGGTGGTCCCGTTCATGGAACGGTATTCGAATTCGACACGGGAAGTTGCTCAGGATGGCCGTCGCGGTGCTTTGATGCTAACCATCTCCATCAAGCATCCGGATGCGGAGTCTTTTATTGACGCCAAGCTGGAATCGGGAAAAGTGACAGGGGCCAATGTCTCGGTAAAAATCGACGATGAATTCATGCAGGCTGTGGTGGATAACAGACCTTACATACAACAGTTCCCCCTAGATTCGGACAACCCCTGGGTAAAAAAGGAAGTGGATGCCCGTAAACTGTGGGATAAGATCGTTCACAATGCCTGGAAATCCGCAGAACCCGGGATCCTTTTCTGGGATACCATCATCCGCGAGTCTGTGGCTGATTCCTATGCCGACCTCGGGTACCGTACCGTGGCTACCAACCCTTGCGGGGAAATCCCGTTATGTCCGTATGACAGTTGCCGTCTGCTGGCTATCAATTTATATGGTTACGTGGAAAATCCTTTTACCCCAAAAGCCAAATTCAACTTTGAGAAGTTCAGGGAGCATGCTCATCACGCACAACGCATCATGGATGATATCATTGACCTTGAGCTCGAAAAGATCGATAAAATACTGGATAAGATCAACAAAGATCCGGAGAAGGAAGAGGTTAAATCCGTAGAAAGGAAATTATGGGAAAATATCCGTCAAAAAGCTCTCGAAGCAAGACGTACCGGGATCGGCATCACCGCGGAAGGAGACATGCATGCTGCCCTCGGCCTGAAATATGGCAGTGATAATTCCATCGATTTTTCCGTAGAAATCCATAAGACCCTGGCCATTGAGGTATACCGCGCTTCGGTGGAAATGGCTAAGGAAAGAGGCGCTTTCGAAATATATGATGCCAACAAGGAAAAGAACAATCCTTTTATCTTACGCCTTAAAGAGGCGGATCCTGCCCTCTATGAAGAAATGGTCAAACACGGCCGGAGAAATATTTCCTTACTCACCATTGCTCCCACCGGGTCTACCAGCCTGATGACACAGACTACTTCCGGAATCGAACCCGTATTCAGACCCGTTTATAAGAGAAGACGAAAAGTGAACCCCAATGACAGTGATGTTCATGTTTCCTTTATTGATGATGTGGGGGATGCCTGGGAAGAATACAATGTCTTTCACCACAAATTCAGAACATGGCTGGAAGTAAACGGATACAAAATTGAAGATGTGGAAAAATACACGGATGAAGAACTGAATGAAGTGATCAGGAAATCTCCGTATAACAACGCTACGTCCAACGATATTGACTGGGTGGCCAAGGTGAAAATGCAGGGAGAGATCCAGAAGTGGGTGGATCATTCCATCAGTGTCACGGTAAACCTGCCCTCCGAGGCTACGGAAGACCTGGTCGGGAACCTGTATGTTACAGCCTGGAATGCCGGGTGTAAAGGGGTGACCGTGTATCGTGAAGGTTCCCGCGAGGGAGTGCTGATTTCCAACGACAAGAAAGGAAACACATCTGCCCAGCAACCTAATTTTGAGAAGAGACCCAACGTACTTGATGCGGAGATCGTGCGCTTTCATAACAACAATGAAAAATGGGTTGCTTTTGTAGGGATCAAGGATGGCAGACCCTATGAAATCTTTACGGGGATGGAAGAAGAAGATGCTCTGGTCATTCCGAAGAGCATTACCAAAGGAAAAATCATTAAGGTTCGCGAAACCGACGGAAGTGCCCGTTATGATTTCCAGTATACCGATAAATACGGGTATAAAAATACGGTAGGCGGTTTGTCCCATATGTTTAACAAAGAATTCTGGAACTATGCCAAACTGATCTCCGGAGTGCTGCGGCACGGCATGCCTATTCCGAATGTCGTTGAGCTGGTATCCAAGCTGCAATTGGACAACGAAAGCATCAACACCTGGAAAGCAGGGGTAGCCAGGGCGCTGAAAAAGTTCATACCGGATGGCACCAAGGCTTTTAACGGTGAAAAATGTCAGGCCTGCGGTTCGACAAACCTGATCTACCAGGAAGGTTGCCTGATCTGTATGGATTGCGGTTCATCCAAATGCGGATGATCCGGGACAGGATAAACATAAAGGAAACGGGGCCCGAAAGCCCCGTTTTTTATTTTATCACCCCCAACTCTTTTCCTACTTTTTCAAACGCGGCCACTGCCTTGTCGATATGTTCCTTATCATGCGCAGCAGAGAGTTGTACCCGGATACGCGCTTGCCCTTTGGGCACCACCGGATAATAAAAACCGATGACATAAATTCCTTCCTCCAGGAGCTTCCCTGCAAAATCCTGGGAGAGTTTGGCGTCATAGAGCATTACGGCACAAATAGCCGATTGGGTGGGTTTCAGGTCAAACCCGAGTTTCTCCATTTTCTCCATGAAGTAATCAGTATTGCGGTGCAGTTTTTCCTGCAGGGCAGAAGTCTGGTCCATCATATCAAACATTTTGATGGCGGCACCCACCACTGCCGGAGGCAGGGAGTTGGAGAAAAGATAAGGCCGTGACCGTTGTCTCAGCATCTCGATAATCTCTTTCCTTCCTGTGGTAAAACCCCCGATAGCCCCACCGAAAGCTTTTCCCAGGGTTCCGGTGATGAGGTCTACCTGTCCGCGTATGTTGAATAACTCCGTGACTCCACGGCCGGTATTTCCTACTACCCCGGCCGAGTGACTCTCATCTACCATAACCAGTGCATCGTATTTATCTGCCAGGCGGACGATCTCATCTACCGGAGCAACATTTCCGTCCATAGAGAACACGCCGTCGGTAACGATGACCCTGAAACGGGTGGATTGTGCTTCTTTCAGTTTCTCTTCCAGATCCTGCATATCCCCGTTGCGGTATCTGAAACGCCGTGCTTTGCATAACCTTACTCCGTCAATAATGGAAGCATGGTTAAGCATATCGGAAATAATGGCATCCTCCTCGGTCAACAGCGGTTCGAAAAGACCGCCATTGGCATCAAAGCAGGCAGCATACAGGATAGAGTCTTCCGTCCCAAAGAACTTAGCAATCCGGTATTCCAGCTCTTTATGCAAATCCTGAGTGCCGCAGATAAACCGCACCGAGGACATCCCATAGCCTCTGGTGTCCATGGCCTCTTTGGCTGCTCTTATCAACTGGGGACTGTTAGAGAGGCCCAGGTAATTATTGGCACAAAAGTTCAGTACCTTTTCTCCGGTGGAGATTGTGATCTCGGCCCCCTGAGGAGAGGTGATAATCCTTTCGTCCTTAAACAGGCCGGCTTCCCGGATACTGTCAAGTTCATTCCTGAAATGTTGTTTAACTTTTTCGCTGTACATGATAAAGGATATTTATTTGTTTAACTTTTTTTGTATTTCTTTCAGCATCAGCTCCGTCAATTCCGGCAGGTCATATTGCGGATGGTAACCCCAGTCTTTTCTGGCCACCGTATCATCGATACTTTCCGGCCAGGTCGCGGCAATATCCTGGCGGAAATCCGGTTTATAGGTGATGGTGAAATCAGGGATGTGTTTTTTAATTTCGGCAGCCAGCTCTTCCGGGCTGAAACTCAATCCTCCGATATTGTAGGCAGACTGAATGCTCAGGGAAGAAGCCTCAGATTCCATCAGTTTTACCGTCGCTTCAATGGCATCCGACATATAGAGCATGGGCAGGGTGGCATGCTTATCCAGAAAACATTCATACCGGCCACTTTTGATGGCGTGGTAAAAAATCTCAACGGCATAATCGGTAGTCCCCCCGCCGGGCTCGGTTTTGTAACTTATCAGCCCCGGATAGCGAACACTTCGCGTATCCACATGGTATCTTTTGTGAAAATATTCGATCCACCTTTCCCCGGCCAGTTTGCTGATACCATACACCGTGTTGGGTTCCATGACGGTAAGCTGCGGGGTCTTTCTTTTCGGGGTGGTAGGGCCAAAAACGGCAATGGAACTGGGCCAGAAAACCTTTTTGATCTCTTCCACTTCCTTGGCCAGGTCCAGCACGTTTAGCAGGCTGTTCATGTTGATATGCCAGGCCTGCATAGGAAGTTTTTCCGCATTGCCCGACAAAACTGCAGCCAGATGATATATCTGGGTGATATGGTGTCGTATGACAAAATGAATCAACCTTTTATCATCCATAACATCCAGCAACTCAAACGGACCGCTCTGCAATACATCCGGGGCCGGTTCTTTCAGGTCGGTCGCATATACATGGCCTGATCCGTATATTTCGCGCAGTTTCATAGTCAGCTCCGATCCAATCTGCCCCGAGGCTCCTATGATCATAATGTTTTCCTTCATAAATCAATTATTAGTTCTTGTATTCATACATACGAAATAAAGGAATATTTTGATGTGTACAAATGATTTTTAACATATGGGAGATTGGAGTTTTGTTACCTTTGCAGAAAATTTCAGAATATGGAAAATCGAGTGAGAGTGCGTTTTGCCCCCAGTCCGACAGGACCCTTGCATCTTGGAGGGGTCCGGACAGCTCTTTTTAATTATCTTTTTACAAGAAAAAACAACGGGACCTTTATTCTTCGTATTGAAGACACAGACCGGAGGCGTTTTGTCCCCGGAGCTGAAGAATACATCATGGAATCCCTGGAGTGGTGTGGAATGAACGTTGATGAAGGAATCCGGGAAGGAGGCGGGTATGGTCCTTACCGCCAGTCGGAACGCAAAGACATCTATCAAAAATTCATACAGGACCTGCTTGAAAAAGGAAAAGCTTATTACGCCTTTGATACGCCGGAAGAACTGGAAGAAAAAAGGCAGGAGTATGCCTCCCGCGGACAGACATTTATGTATAACCACACCGTCCGTAACGGGATGATAAACTCTTTGGCGCTGACAGAAGAAGAGACCCGTGCACGGATTAAAAAGGGAGACCCTTATGTGGTACGTTTCAGGGTCGATCCCGGAGAGCCGGTCAGGGTACACGATATTATCCGCGGGGATCTCTCTTTCGATCCGGACACCCTGGATGATAAAGTACTTTTTAAATCGGACGGTCTACCCACCTATCACATGGCAAACATTGTGGATGATCATCTCATGGAGATCAGTCATGTGATACGCGGCGAAGAATGGCTACCTTCCCTGCCCCTGCATATTTTGCTTTACCGGGCTTTCGGGTGGGAACCTCCGGTGTTTGCCCATCTTCCTCTTATCCTGAAACCCGATGGAAAAGGCAAGCTGAGCAAACGGGACGGGGACCGGTTGGGTTTTCCCGTGTTTCCGCTCAACTGGAAAACACCGGAAGGAGAAGTGTATCCGGGATACCGGGAACAGGGTTATTTCCCGGAAGCTTTTGTAAATATGCTCGCATTGCTGGGCTGGAATCCCGGAACGGATCAGGAGATCTTCTCCATGGATGAACTGATCAAACAGTTTTCTCTCGAACGGATCAACAAGGCAGGAGCCAGGTTTGACCCGCAAAAAGCCCGCTGGTTCAACCACCAATATCTGCAAATGAAAACCACCCGGGAAGTAGCAGAGCTATTCCTCCCGGTATTAATGGAAAAAGGGATAACCGCTGATTTGTCATTCGTGGAGAAGGTGGTGAGCCAGGTCAGGGAACGCGTGGATTTTGTAAAGGAGCTGTGGGACGAAACCTCGTTCTTTTTCAAAGCGCCGGAGCAATATGATGAAAAGGTTGTTAAAAAACGCTGGAAAGGAGATGTTCCCGAGCTGATGCGGGAACTGTCTGAAGCGCTGGCCGGGACAGCCCCTTTTGACAGCCCTACGCTGGAAGAGAACGTTAAACGATGGATCGAAAAGCGGGAGACCGGCATGGGGAAGGTGCTGAATGCTTTGCGCCTGCTGTTGGTAGGAGCTTCCAGGGGACCTCATCTTTTTGATATCATGGAGATGATCGGGAAGGAGGAAACCCTGAAGAGGATTGAGAACGGGCTGAAAACATTACCGGAATAATATTTCTCAACACGCACGATACGGATAGTTTTCGTATTTTCCCAACCCCGCTCTATGTCCGGCCTAGACGGCAAAGGACCGTTATAAAGCTGTTGTTTAGTATACAGTAATTTCGTAAGGTAACCGTGTCAACACCGACATTCTGTTTTTCGTTTCCATAATCGCCTTCCAGGTCTGATAAAGTCCTCTCAGCTCATGGGGGATGGCTCTCATCCGGACATCCCCGGTAAGTTGTTTGATCAGTTTCTGGTAGGGATCCTCCACCACCGGTAAGGTAATCGTGCGATAATTATCCAGGTGCGCCAATTGTGCCGCAGCATCGATGGCATCGTACAACCCTCCGGTCGTATCGGCAAGTCCGTTCTCCACGGCATTGATACCGCTCCATACCCTTCCCTGACCGATAGAGTCAACATAAGAAGGTCGCAGGTGACGGCCCCGGCTGACATGATCGACAAAGGTCTGATAGGTATTTTCTATCTGCGTGGTCAGAAACATTTTCTCACCGGGAGAGAGCGGCCGGTAAACAGAGCCGAAGTCGGCATGTTTGTTGGTTTTTTCCACGTCGAAAGTGATCCCCAGTTTGTCCCGGAACAATTTTCCCGCATTGGGGATAAGACCGAAGACCCCTATTGAGCCGGTAAGTGTAACGGGTTGGGTGAATACCGAATCTGCGGGGGAGAGGATATAGTACCCGCCCGAAGCCGCATAGTTCCCCATGGATGCCACCACGGGTTTGGCCTGATGGGCCAGTTCGACCTCCCGCCAGATAATATCGGAAGCCAGGGCACTCCCGCCGGGAGA
Source organism: Bacteroidales bacterium (assembly GCA_024762655.1). Classification (GTDB taxonomy): domain Bacteria; phylum Bacteroidota; class Bacteroidia; order Bacteroidales; family VadinHA17; genus DRPN01. The sequence continues at coordinate 19,708 of JANTHB010000027.1, read as the reverse complement.
GTTGACACGCAGCACGATGGCTTTCACATTGGTGTCCAGCCGGGCTTTGCGAAGGGCCTTGGCAAAACGCTTGTCCCCGATATTTGTCTCATTGCCCGCACCCATCACAATGTCTCCGAAAGCATAAATAACCGCAATCTTATTCTTGCCGTAAGAACCGTGTTTTCCGGCAGGCACTTTGGTGTATTTGCCGAGGGAGACCAGACGGACCTCTTTGCCTGAATATCCGGACCTTTCCTTGAGTTCGTCCAGGATCTCATCCTTGTACCTGACCCCGTCAATCAGGTGATATGCGACGGCAGCTTCCGGACTGTCAATGGCCAGGCTGTCAGCAAGCTCATTGAGCCTCCGGACGGGAACTTTCCGGGCTGTGGAGATGTTTTTCAGAATATGATCCCAGATAGAGCTCATATAAACCCGGATCTGTTCCCTGTTCTCCGGGCTCATGTTCTGACGGATAAAAGGCTCAACGGCACTTTTGAATTTTCCATGTTTGATGACCTGAACCTGCACGCCCAGTTTTTCCAGGGCTTTTTTATAATACATAATCTCCGAGCGCATGCCTGTAAACTGGAAGGTCCCTGCCGGATTCAGGTATATCGTATCGGCAGCGGTAGCCAGGTAATAAGCCGATTGCAGCATGAGATCGGGACAATACACAAGTACGAATTTCCCGGATTGTTTGAAATCCAGCAATGCATTTCTGATCTCTTCGATGGTTCCGATCCCCGGTGAAGACATACCTGCCTCAATATAAATGCCCGTAATATTATCATCCTCTTTGGCCTTGTGTATATCCGCCAGAATATCATTCAGACCGGGTGCCGGCGTCATGTCAAGAGAAAACGGATTGCTCCCGAAAAGAGGAAAAGAAAGCGTTCTTTCCGGAACGAAAGCCCCAAGTTGGTAGTACAGAACCGAATGGGGTTTTACCGTTACGGGTTTTTCCGTGGAGGACATCATGATCCCCAGCATTCCGAAAAAGAAAAGAACGGAGAGGATAGAAAAAAGAAATAAACCGAGCAAAGTGGCCAGCGTATATTTTAAGAAACTCTTCATGATATACAGATGTTATTAATGATTTTTAATGAACAGGGATTAAAGATACAAAGGAGTAATGTACATTTGCAAATAATTGACGGGAATTTCAAAACAGAACGGTTTGGAAAGAACTATTTTATTAACGGGAGGGAACCGGGGAAACCGCAGGGAATATCTGAAGCATGCCTTGTTTTTTCTGGAGCAACGTGTGGGGCGGGTGTTGGATCATTCGGCTGTTTATGAAACGGAGCCCTGGGGTTTTGAGGACGATACCCCTTTCCTGAACCAGGCCCTGCTGATGGAGACTGAGCTGGCCCCCCGGGATTTCCTGCGGGAAATACATAACATCGAATACCAGTTGGGGCGCCGGCGTGAGGAACGACAATACGCCGGCAGGACCCTCGATATAGACATTATTTTTTTTGGCGATCGCATTATCAGGGATCCGGAACTGGAGATCCCTCACCCACGGATGACCCGGCGGCGCTTTGTCCTGGTGCCGGTGAATGATATCTGTCCGGAGTGGATCCATCCTGTGCTGAAAGTGCCGGTACACCGTTTATTGGAGAGATGTGAGGACAGGAGTGAGGTAAAGAGACGGGAAGTATAGCCTGGTTGCTGACCCTCATAACAACCCTTCGTCGGCAAAGCTGAAGTAGCTGTCATTGCCGAGGACCACATGATCCAGGAGTCGTATCTCCATGAAACCGGCAGCTTCCCTGATCTTTTTGGTGATTTCCTTATCGGCCTGACTGGGTTGCAGGTTCCCGGAAGGATGGTTGTGGCATATCACCAGGGAGGTGGCCATATTTTCCAGGGCGTCTTTCAAAATGAGCCGGATATCTGTCACCGTCCCGGCAATCCCCCCCTGACTGATTTTTTTCCAGGCGAGGATGCGATTGGAACGGCTCAGGTGAAGCACCCAAAACTCTTCATGGGAGAGGTCTCCCAGAAAAGGATGGAAAAAATCGAACACATCACGGCTGGAGGTAATCTGTTTTTTCTGCAACACCTCCGAGAGCTTACGCCGCCGTCCCAGCTCCATGGCAGCTATGATCGAGATGGCTTTGGCCTCCCCCATTCCGTTGAACTTCTGCAGGTCGTGCACACTCAGCCGGGAGAGTTCATTGAGATTATTTCCCGTAGCGTTCAGGATCCTTTTGGCCAGATCAACTGCCGATTCGCGGGACGTGCCTGAACGGATCAGGATGGCAATCAACTCAGCATCGGTAAGGGACCTGATCCCTTTAGCCAGCAATTTCTCCCTGGGACGGTCTTCCACGGCCCATTGCTTGATCGTAAGTTTTTCGTAATCAGCCATACTGTAAAATAATACAGGTGGATGGTTCAAGATATAAAAAACCGGCGATACGGACAAAAAAAATACCTTCCGCAGAAGGTATTTACATAATTGAGAGTTATATATGGTATAAAATTTTTACAGGCTGTTTACGTGCCTGGCCAGCTTGGATTTGAGATTGGCCGCTTTGTTTTTATGAATAACATGGTTTTTTGCCAGTTTATCCAGCATCGCTTCCACTTTGGGATACAAATCGGAAGCTTCCTGTTTATCGGTGGTTTTCCTTAACTTTTTAACAGCATTACGCGTCGTTCTGGCATAATACCGGTTATGTTGTTTCTTTTTCTGATCCTGTCTTATCCTTTTCAGTGCTGAAAGATGATGTGCCATAATGTCTTTATAATAAGGTTATTCTGTTCCTGGTAGTCCGTAGGGGAATCGAACCCCTGTTACCAGGATGAAAACCTGGCGTCCTAACCCCTAGACGAACGGACCAAATCGGAGTGCAAAGGTAAAAATATTTTTTTTTTTGCAAATTTTTTTTCGGCTAAAAATTTATCTTTGTCGATCATCCTTAAATAATACGCTATGAAGCTGTTTCGTGTACATATATCAAACTTCAGGATTGACGGGGGAGCCATGTTTGGTGTTGTTCCCAAGACATTGTGGCAGAAGGTATATCCTGCCGACGGTAATAACCTTTGTAATTGGGCCCTGCGCTCTCTACTCATCGACACGGGCGACCGGCGTATACTCATCGATAATGGGTACGGGGACAAGCAGGATGAAAAATTTTTCAAATATGTGTACCTCAACGGGGGTGACGGATTGGAAGGAGGCCTTAAAAAGGCCGGGTATGCCCCGGAGGATATCACCGATATGGTATTGACCCACCTGCATGCCGACCATTGTGGCGGTGGGATCCGTTACAGGCGGGACCATTCCGGCTTTGAACCTGTTTTCCCCAATGCAACGTTTTGGATCAGCCGTTCGCATTGGGAATGGGCTACGCACCCCAATCCGCGTGAGAAAGATGCTTTTCTGAAAGAGAATATCCACCCCATACAGGATAGCGGACAACTGAGACTTCTTGAAAACGATTCGGAGCTGGTCCCCGGGGTAGAACTGAGGATCTACAACGGTCACACCCGCGGTCAACTGATCCCTTTTATACATTACCACGGGCGGACCCTGGTGTTCATGGCCGATCTGATCCCCTCTGCGGCCCATCTGCCGCTGGTATGGAACATGAGCTATGATATAGAACCCCTGGTTACCCTGCAGGAAAAAGCCGCCTTTTTAAAAGAAGCTTATGAAAACAAGTATATCCTCTTTTTTGAACACGACCTGTACCACGAATGCTGCACTATTAAGATGACTGACAAGGGATACCGGGTAGACAAGTTTTTCACACTGGAGAATTTTCCTACGTAGGCGCCTACGTAGGAAAGACTGAGCCGGATCTGTCTTTATTTGTCACATCCCAGGTTATTTCATATTCCCCGGTTGAATAGGGTTGATTACTTATCAATGTTTTGATCTTTCTGCCAACAATCAGCACCTTATTTCTTGTCCTGAAAGTTTTAGGCTTAAAAAATATTTTGAGAAATAAAGTTCATTATTGGGTAAGGTTCCCCGGTTTGTTTCATTCAAAATATTCTATCTTTATCCGCTAAAATAATTTGCTGATGACAACCCAGGACAAAATTATCCTTTTATGAAAAAAATTGTCAATTTCCTGTTTTCCACCCCTTTCATGGGGTTTTTACTGCTGTTTATGGCCGTATCTGCCGGTATGGCTACATTCATAGAGAGCCGTTATGGTCCGGTGGCTGCCCGGGCGACAGTGTATGATGCCTGGTGGTTCAAAGGGGTTATCCTGCTGATCGTGGTTAACCTTACGGCCAACATGTTTATATACAAAGTTTACCGGAAGAAAAAATGGACCATCTTTCTTTTCCATATTGCTTTTATCTTTATTTTTCTGGGGGCTGCCGTTACCCGGTACATCAGCTATGAAGGGACCATGCATATCCGTGAAGGGGAAGACTCCTCCACCCTGCTCACTGCCGACACCTGGATATACGGGACGGCAGAAAACGGAAAGACCAACGTTTCATTTCAAAAGAAAGTATTGTTAACTCCGGGCAGGAAAAACAGATTCAAAAAACACATTTCCCTGGGCGACAAAAATTACACGCTCCGGCTCGTAAAATTTCTGCCTTCAGCGCAAGCTGTCCTGCTCCCCGATCCGGCAGGCAAACCGGTATTGAAACTGGTAATCCTCAACATGCACAACCGGGAAGATCATTACCTGAAGGAAGGTGATACCCTCCGGTTATCAGGAGTCCTGATAGGATTTGGGAACCACAATCCGGCCCCTGATCTTTCCTTTTCTTATACGAATGGAAGACTAAAACTACTTTCCAGACTTGGGATAATTCACACTGATATGAGGGCAAACCGTCAGGATACGATCGCTGCCGGAACAACAACAGATGTTACACTACGGAATATATACCGGTTGGGGTCTCTGCAGATTGTCCCTGCCGCCTTTCAACCGAAAGGGAAGGTCTCCTATACCTCCGGGCATACGATGAATTCCGCCACTGCCGATGTTCTGGAGATGAAAATTGACGGTGACCCTGCCGGGCAAACGTTTTTTGTCAAAGGACGGCAAGGCCAGGCCGGCGTTCCTGCGGAGATCACCGTTGATAACACCTTGTTCCGTATTCATTACGGAGCGCGCGTTATCGTCCTCCCGTTCCGTCTTCACCTGAATGATTTTCAGCTACAACGTTACCCGGGATCCAACAGTCCCTCTTCCTATGCCAGTGAAGTGGTTCTGATTGATCCCGGGAAAAAAGTAAATATGCCTTTCCGTATATATATGAACCATGTGTTGAATTACCGGGGGTACCGTTTTTTCCAGTCGTCCTATGACCGGGATGAAAAAGGCACGATTCTGTCTGTCAATCACGATGCCCTGGGGACTACGCTCACCTATATCGGTTATTTTCTGATGACCCTCGGCATGTTGTTTTCCATTTTCAACAAAAACAGTCGCTTTATGACGCTCGGGCGTTCCATTGACTTATCTGGTGTGCCTAAAAAGATTGCTTCTGTCATAGGGCTTATCCTCCTGTTGAATGGCCTTTCCGGATCTCAGGCCCAGGCAGAAAGCGGAAATTCACCGGTCAGGGCCCTCCCCGAATCTATGGCTGTTGCATTCCGTGACGTGCTGGTACAGGATCAGGGAGGACGCATCAAGCCTTTCCAGACCCTGGCTTCGGAAATCGTACGCAAAGTAGCTTACAAATCCACCCTTAACGGGATGTCCCCGGAGCGTGTGGTACTGAGTATGGTTTTTTATCCCCGCGAGTGGCAGAAAATTCCGATGATTCGCGTGTCCAACGACCAGGTAAAAAAGATGATCGGAATGCACGGCTCTTTCGCCTCTTTCATGGACTTTTTCGATACAGCACATAATAACACATATATTCTTTCGGAAGCAGTGCAACGAGCCTACCGGAAAGACCCGGGCAGACGAAGCAAAGTGGATCAGGATATCATCAAAACAGACGAAAGACTGAATATCTGTTACCTTGTTTACACGGGAAAAATGTTGCGTTTGTTTCCCGCCCCCGGCGATCCCGATAACCGTTGGTACTCTCCTGCCGAAGCCCCGGAGCATGTTTCCGGAGAAGATTCCGTTTTCGTTACCAATACCATACAGCTTTTGTTCACCGGTTTACACGAAGGAAATGCAGACGAGAAGGTTCTGCGGGTCATTGATGGCATTAAAAATTATCAGCGCACCCGAGCTTCCGAACTGATTCCTTCTTCCGGAAAGATTAAAACGGAGATTTTTTATAATAAAGCGGGTATCTTTGAAAAAGTTTCAATCGCATACGGATTGTTAGGGTTTATCCTTCTTGTCCTGTTATTTTTTCACATTCTGATCCCGGCCTTAAAAATAAAACCCGTTATCCGGGTTTCCGTGATCCTTATCGGAACAGGGTTTGCTTTCCACACCCTGGGACTTATCCTGCGGTGGTATATTTCGGGTCATGCGCCCTGGAGCAACGGGTATGAATCTATGATCTATATCGCATGGGCTACCATATTGGCCGGTATGCTATTCGTCCGTAAATCACCCTTTGCCCTGGCAGCAGGGGGGATCCTGGCTGCACTTACCCTTTTCGTGGCCCATCTGAGCTGGATGAGTCCGGAGATCACCAACCTGGTGCCGGTACTGAAGTCCTACTGGCTCTCTATCCATGTGTCTGTCATAACAGCCAGCTATGGTTTTGTTGGCATGGGCATGGTGTTGGGTCTTTTTAATCTGGTGCTGATGATCGTCAGAAACGACAAGAACAAAGAACACATAGATCAAACCGTCACCACGCTGACACGCATCAATGAGATGACCCTGATCCTGGGAGCTTATTTCATTTTTATCGGCACCTTCCTGGGAGGGGTCTGGGCCAATGAGTCGTGGGGCCGCTACTGGGGATGGGATCCCAAAGAGACCTGGGCCCTGGTCACAGGTCTGGTTTATGCGTTTGTCCTGCATATGCGGCTGATCCCCGGCCTGCGGGGAGAGTTCGCTTTCAACCTGGCTTCAGTACTTGCCTTTTTCTCGGTCATCATGACCTATTTTGGAGTCAATTACTATCTCTCCGGCCTTCATTCCTATGCTTCGGGAGAAGCCGAACCGATCCCTGTGGGCGTTTATGTGTTTTTGGGAGTATTGGCCACGATCATCCTGCTGGCCTGGAAAAAAAGCAGGATGATTGAGAAGCGGTGATCGAAGGGAGTTTTCCGTGTATGAATAGCAGAGAATTGTAATATGTCGTATGTTTGCAACATATGATCCGTTAGAAACAATGATCTTTTTTCTTTTTAGTACAGGGCCCTTCCCTCGAAATTTCGATTTTCTTCCGGATACTCCGGTTACCTCATCTCCTTTACCATTGCTGCCATGACCCTCTCCGGTGTAATCCGGTTCAGGCATGCCAGATCCCCGCGACGGCAGGAACCTTTGCCATAGATGGTACAGGGGCGGCAGGAGAGTTCCTCTTTCGGTACCTGCACCTGCCATTTTTCATCGGCACCCCACGGAGCAAAACCTGCAAAGGGGTGCGTAGCTCCCCAGACAGAGATCACCGGTATTCCCAGCAAAGCTGCCAGGTGCATGTTGGCAGAATCCATGGAGATCACCCAATGCATTTGCTGCATTAAGGCCAGTTGCTTCCGCAACGACATGGAAAGGGTCAGGTAAACATTTCCCCCGGCAGTCTCAGCGATCTTCTCAAGCACCTCTTTATCTCCGGGACCGCCAAACATATAAAAAGTCACCTCTTTTTTCTGTGCCCGGATCATCTGCATCAAGCGGATCATCCTGTCATGGGGCCAGGTCTTGAGAATGTGGCGGGCACAGGGGGCAATGCCCACCTTCAGTCCCCCGGGAACCGGCACAGGCAAGGGATTTCTCCAGGTTCCCGGGATGTGGATATGTGGTCCCGGCCCTGCGGGCAGGGTCTTCAGGCCGGCCTGCCGGAACACGTCCAGATAGCGTTCTACCGTATGTTTCAGCGGCCGGAAGAGGGTGCCCTTTACCAGCTTTCGTTTTTCGCTGCGCCCTTTGTCTATCCTGTATACGGGAGTCCCGGACCACCGGAAGAAGCACCGCAGCACCTTGGTGCGCAATACGTCATGCAGGTCGGCCACAGCATCGGCACCGGTTTCTTTCCGCAGTTTCCGGAACAAGCGGTACAGGCCGGTAAAACCTTTGTATTGGCTCAGGTCAGGGGTGATCAATGCAAAACGGGGAATCTCTTCAAAAAAAGGAGCAAAGGTCTTGCGGGTTACGAGAGTAATCTGCAGGCCGGGGTTAGCCTCCAGCACGGCCCGCAGGGCCGGGACCGTCAGCGCTACATCCCCCATGGCAGACAGGCGGAATACCAGCAGCTTCATGGTTAATACGGTTTGTAGGATTTCTCCTCCATCAGTCCCGAACCGGTTCTTTCATTGATGCGGCGTTTCAGATCGGCACGCAAATCATTTTGCTGATAAACCGAACGGGCTGTCCTGATAAACTCTTCCCCGAAATTTTTGTTCCTTTCCAGGTCCCTGATCCGGTCTTCGATATCCCACAGCTGCCTGTTGACCTCTTTGAGTTGTTGATAAAGGGGGTCGTTTTGGGGGAGAATACGGGCGGCTTCTTCATGCAGGAGATCGTACTCCTTTTCGATGTTGCGGCGCTTCTCAGGATCTTCTATTTTTTCCAGCTTGATCTCCAGGATGGTCAACTTGTCAATGATCTCGCCGTTGGATACTTCGATTTTCATATTTCAGGAAGAAATTAAGTATTAATACAGACAGTCAAGTTAAATATTTGGTAACGGTTCCGCAACATTCACCTGGGAGTGATTTTTATAAGTATTCCAATCCGGAAAATAATCTCCCGCCTGATTTCCCCAGCAAGATCCTTTGTATGGTATGTATTTTCTCCAGGTCATTTTTCCCTTTAAGTTTTTATAAAATTACAAGAAAATTTTACATTTTCAATTGAAAAGAAATCTTTTCGGGCAATAATCTGCCAAGGGGTTCTGCCGGCCTCCCATTTGGAGATCTGTCCAGCGGCAGTCCGGTAAGACAAAAGGCAGGGATTCACTCATCCCGGAAGATTTCGGTTTAACCATTAAGTCCCGGGGTTTATCCTTCTTCAGATTTTCGCCAGTCCGATGGCATTGGCATCCCAGTCAGGGGCTCTCTGTAAGGCCTGCATGATCCCCGACACATCCGGGATTACGCTCCACATATTCAGGTGATCGGGACGTATAAAGTTGTCCCGGACCATGGACGAAAAAAGATCCAGCAGAGGGTCAAAATACCCGTTAATGTTTACCAGTATGATCGGGACGGTGATCAGCCCCAGTTGTTTGGAGGTAATGGCTTCGGACAGCTCTTCAAGGGTGCCGGGTCCTCCGGGGAGGGCAATGATACCGTCCGTTTCCTGTATCAGCTTGTATTTCCGTTCATGCATATCCTTCACCACCAGCAGCTCTACCAGTCCCTGATGCGCCCATCCTGCATCCACCATGAATTGGGGGATGATACCGATCACATGCCCTCCTTCCTCCATAGCGCCTTTGGCTACATTGCCCATCAGCCCGAAATCCCCCCCTCCAAATAGGACGGTTATTCCCGCCCGGGCCAAAGTTCGGCCCAATAATGCTGCCTCCCGGTAGAATATCTCAGGGACCTTATTGCTGGAGCCGCAAAAAACAGAAACTTTTTTCAAAAAATCCGGGTATTATCAGAGTCAGTCAAGGAACGGTTGCAATTTAGACATAAATACGCTTTTGGGGACAGCACCTACCTGCTTGTCTACCACATCTCCGTTTTTAAAAAACAGAACGGTAGGGATATTGCGAATTCCGTATTTTACCGCGATATTAGGATTGCTGTCCACATCCAGTTTTACGGCTTTTACTTTTCCTGCCAGCTCTTCCCCGATCTCATCAATAATAGGCCCTACCAAACGGCAGGGGCCACACCATTCAGCCCACAGGTCAACCATTACAGGGATTTCCGAGTTCAATACGACTTCTTCAAAATTTGCTTCAGTAACATCCATAATTATTTTGTTTTTTTGGTTTCACTTTGAGGTTGCAAAGATAGATTTTTTCCAGGGTTTGGAAAAGGCCATCAGTTTATCTTCATCTCTACCATCTCCTGGGCCCGGATATAATCAATGAATTCATTGGTTAGATCCACTTTTATGCTCCGGGAGAACATATCCACCGACACCTTATCTTCGGGTGAATACACCGAAAACTTCAATGTGGTTTTTCCTTTTGTTTTCATGATCTGTTGTATCTCCCTGATCCAACCGGCATTAATTTCGGACAAAGGAACCATGATCTTGACCGAATGGATCATACTCTCCCTCACCTCGGAAAGCAGTTGTATGGAGGTAATCCTGAATTCCGGTTCATCGTTCCGGTACCTGTTTTTCTGAACTTTACCTTTTACCATCAAAGAATAACCGACATTGAAGTATTTGCTGTAATCCACATACGTATTGCTGAACAGCATAAACCTTCTGGAGCCTGAATAGTCATGCAGGACAATAGAACCGTAGGGTTTCCCTGTTTTAGAGATCCCGTTGTTCACCGCGGTAACTATTCCTGCGACCGTCAGCTCTTTCCCGAGTAATTTATCCAGTTCCTCAAGGTCGGCGATGGAAGCATTGCAGAACTGTTCAATCTCCAGTTGATAATCATCCAGGGGATGTGCCGACAGATAAATCCCAATCAATTCTTTTTCACGTGATAGTTTTTCCAGCTTCGACCAGTCTTCCGCAGGCGGAATCTCCGGTTTTTGTATCTGCATTTGTATGGCATCGCCAAACAGGGATTGTTGGGTAGTATTTTTCTCCTGCTGTAGCCGGTTTCCATATCGTATCAATTGATCAATAAAGGAAATCCCATCACTTTCTTTGGCCAGATATTGGCTCCTTTTGATCGTATCCATATTATCAAAGGCTCCGGCAATGGCCAGGGCCTCGATATTTTTTTTATTGACCGTAGAAAGGTTCAACCGGCTCACAAAATCAAAGATATCTTTATAAGGTCCGTTTTTCTTCCGTTCTTCTATGATGGCTAGGGCCGCGTTTTCTCCCACCCCTTTGATCCCTTTGAGCCCGAACCGGATATTCCCCTCCCTGTTCACGGTAAACATCACATCGCTTTCGTTCACATCGGGTCCCAACACCAACAAGCCCATACGTTTGACTTCATTGATCAGCTTGGTAATCTTCTTGATATCGTTAATGTTTCTGCTCAGTACGGCAGCCATATATTCGGAAGGATAATGAGCTTTCAGGTAGGCGGTCTGATAAGAGAGGTAAGCATAGCTGGTGGCATGCGATTTGTTAAAAGCATATTTGGCAAAAGCCTCCCAGTCGTGCCATATCTTCAGAACCACCTTGGTGTCGTACCCTCTCTCTTTTGCTCCTTCGATAAACTTCTCACGAAGCTTATCCATCTCTTTTTGTTTCTTCTTGCCCATGGCTTTCCGCAACGAATCGGCCTGGCCTCCCGTAAAGCCGGCCAGCTCCTGGGACAAAAGCATCACCTGCTCCTGGTACACGGTAATCCCATAGGTTTCTTTCAGATATTTCTCCATCACGGGCAGGTCATAATAAATCTTCTCTTTCCCATGTTTCCGGGCAATAAACTGTGGCAGGTAATCCATCGGCCCCGGCCGGTAAAGCGCATTCATGGCGATAAGATCGTCAAACCGGTTGGGTTTCAGGTCCCGGAGAAACTTCCGCATTCCTTCCGACTCAAACTGAAAGATCCCGGTGGTTTCTCCCCTGGCATATAATTCATAGGTCTTTGGGTCATCCAGCGGGATATGGTTGATATCCACTTCATCCCCGTGTGCTTCTTTGATAATCGTCAAAGCATCCTGGATGATGGAGAGATTTTTCAATCCCAGAAAATCCATCTTCAGCATACCCACCGATTCCACGAAAGATCCGTCGAACTGGGTTACCAGCAGATCGGTATCTTTTGAGGTGCATACCGGGATGTGTTCAATCAGATCGTCACGGCCGATGATAATACCACATGCATGCAGCCCGCGATGACGGATGGCGCCCTCGAGCACTTCTGCGAATTTCAGGGTGCGGACAATCAGTGGATTTTCCGATTTTCTGGCATTTTCCAGTTCAGGCACTTCGGCAAACGCTTTTTTCAGGGTAGATCCCGGCGTTTCCGGCACCAGTTTTGCCAGATAATCGGCATCCGACAGAGGCAGTTTCTCGACCCGTGCTACATCACGTATGGCCATTTTTGCTGCCATGGTGCCGAAGGTAATGATATGAGCAACTTTGTTTTTACCATATTTATCTACCACGTACTTCAACACTCTGTCGCGGCCCTCTTCATCAAAATCAATATCAATATCCGGCATGGATATTCTTTCCGGATTCAAGAATCTTTCAAACAACAGATTATAATGAATAGGATCTATATCCGTGATTCCGGTACAATAGGCTACCACCGACCCGGCGGCTGAACCTCTTCCCGGCCCCACGGATACGCTCATATTCCGGGCGGCATTCAGGAAGTCCTGTACGATCAAAAAATAACCGGGAAACCCCATATTCCGGATTACGGACAACTCATAATCAATTCTTTCCCTGATTTCCGGTGTTATTTCTCCGTACCGTTTACGGGCCCCTTCATAGGTAAGATGTTTCAGATATTTATTATCGTCTGTAAAACCCTCCGGCAAAGGAAACTGCGGCATTATGGGAGAACGGTTCAGCTCATATTCTTCGATCTTGTCCACCACTTCCTGAACATTTTCAAATACATCCGGGACATCAGAAAATATCTCCTGCATCTCGGCAGTGGTCTTGAACCATTCCTGTCCCGTATATCTCATCCGGGTAGGATCGTCCAGGTCTTTCCCCGTATTGATACAGATGAGGTGGTCATGCGCTTCCGCATCTTCTTCATTTGTAAAATGCACATCGTTGGTAGCAAGAATTTTAACTCCCAGTTTTTGGGACAGTTGCAGGTAAGCATCATTGACTTTTTGCTGGCGGTCATACACATCCTCGTCTGTTTTCGGGTTGCCGGTCCTGTGACGTTGCATCTCCAGGTAAAAATCCTCTCCAAATAGGCCTTTATACCACTTTATTATTTCTTCGGCTTTTTCCAGGCCGTGTTTAAGAACCGCCTGGGGCACTTCTCCCCCCAAACAAGCGGTAGAGGCGATCAGTCCTTCATGATACTTCTCCAGCAATTCCCGGTCTATGCGGGGTTTATAATAAAACCCCTCCAGCCATGCCAGAGATACCAGGCGGATCAGGTTCTTATACCCTTTTTTGTTTTTTGCCAGTAAGATAAGATGATATCCGCTTCTGTCGTCTTTTCCTTTCCGCTCAAAACGACTGTTGGCTGCCACATACATCTCACATCCGATAATCGGTTTTATCCCGGCTGCGGTACATTGATTATGAAAATCCTTTGCCCCGAACAAATTACCGTGATCGGTGACAGCCATCGCTGTCATCCCATCCTCTTTGGCCTTGACCACCAGATCAGAGATCCTGCATAAACCGTCGAGGATCGAATATTGTGTGTGAAGATGTAAATGTGTGAATGCTCCCATTGTTTTTAACAAGTGATTTTCAGTTACTTAATATACTAATTTTTCATTTCTTATGAGCCTTTAAAGGTACGAAAACGTACAGGAATGATGTGGAGATGTTAAAAAATATTGATAAAAATCTCGGAGAAAGTTTCAGAAAAAAAAATAATCTATGTTGCAGCGGGTCAAAATATTTGTAATCGTAAATTAAATTGTATCTTTGCAACCTCAAAATTTTTACATAACCATTTAAATTAATGAACGAATGCCAGTAAAAATCAGGTTAAAGCGCGAAGGTCGCAAGAAAAAACCTTTCTATCACATTGTGATAGCAGATAGCAGGGCGCCACGAGATGGCCGGTTTATAGAAAAAATCGGGTATTACAATCCCAACACAAATCCTGCTACAATAGAATTGGATTTTGACAAGGCATTGGATTGGTTATTGAAAGGCGCCCAACCCACCGATACATGCAGGGCAATCCTGTCGTACAGGGGGGTATTGTATAAAAAACATCTTCTTATCGGTGTGAAAAAAGGAGCTTTTTCGGAAGAAGAGGCAGATCGTCGTTTTGAAGCATGGATGAAGGAAAAAGAAGCCAAGATCCAGGCGAAACGCGACCGGCTGAAGCTGGGACGTGAGGAAGAAGAAAAGCAACGTCTTGCAGCAGAGGCTAAGATCAAAGAGGAACGGGCACAGGAAATTGCCAAAAAACGAGCCGAAGAAGCCGGTGTGACAGAGGAAGCACCTGCTGAAGCCGGGGCCGAAACACCGGCAGAAGCCGAGCCTTCCGAAACCCAGGCTGCCAGCGAGGAAAAAGCCGTAGCTCCGGAAGAAAAAGAAGCTCCGGAAGAAAAAACCGCAGAGGAGACCCCTGAAGCTGCAGCCGTAGAACCCAAAGCAGAAGAAAAACTTGCAGAGGAAGAGAAGCCCAAGGCCGAAGAAAAACCTGCGGAAGAAGCTCCCGAAGAGAAAAGAGAAGAAGGTTCTGAAAAAGAAAAGGAATAATCCTTTCACATTCCTGAATCGAACATTATGTCCCGCAACAACCTGATCCATGCGGGTGAAGTACTGAAAGTTCACGGACTGGATGGCGGTATTATCATCCGGTTCGATGAGCTTTTATCTATTCCGGGCACGTTCCCCGCCTTTGTTTTTCTGGAAATCGACGGTCTTCCGGTCCCTTTTGCCGTAACGGGAGCAGAGGAATACGGTGAAAACTCTTTTGTTGTCCATTTGGAGGAAGTAACTTCCCGTGACAAAGCCGCCCGTTACCAGGGGTGTGATGTCTGGCTGGAACCCGAAAATATAGAACTAGAGAACAGTAATCTTTCGCTGCGGTACACCGGTTTTTCATTCCGGGACGAGGCATCTGGAAAACAAGGGAGTATCACCGGCTTCACGGACATCTCCGAAAATCCTCTTTTCGAGATAGAAACTGAGGGAGCAACCTATCTGATTCCGGCAAACCAGTCATTTATAATACACACGGACCCAAAGAAAAAGGAAGTCGTCTTTCGTTTACCGGAAGGGATCTTTGGAGCGATGGAAGACGACTGAAGATTTTCGAACCCCGGTGATGCACGATCTCCGCTGCCGGGAGCATCCTCTGCCTGCAATTTCAAATTTATTTTCCGGGGCTGCAACAACGTAAGGTTTCTTTCGTCTTTAAGTAAGACTAACCTAAAATATTTTTTATTATGAGACGTCACCTGTTCCTCCCGATGGCATGTATCCTTTTCCTTTCCCTTCCTGCCATTACTTTGTATGCACAAAAAAAAGAGATTAGAAAAACCGGGTCTTTTACCGGGATAGAACTATCCATCCCGGCCGATCTGTATCTGTCGCAGGGGAACCTGACCGAGGTGCAGCTGGAAGGTCCGGAAGACTACCTGGCCAAAGTAGAAACCACAGTCAGTCATGGAAAGCTGATCATTCGTTTTTACAGTAAATTTGCCTGGTGGAAAGAGCCCCGTGGAAGGATAAGCGTTTACATTTCCACCCCTGACATCCATAAATTAAGCGTTACCGGCTCCGGAAAGATCCTCTCCAAATCAAAGATTTCTGCCGATGACTTGTCCTTGTTAGTTACGGGAAGCGGACTCATTGACTTACCCACCCTGTCGACCCGTGAGATCAAATCCGATGTCACCGGATCCGGAACCATCAGGGTGGCCGGAAATGAACCGGTTGAATTGCAGGACATCCTGATCACGGGATCAGGCAAGGTACTGAATGAAGGGCTCCCGAGCCAAAAAACAAAAGTCTCCGTTACCGGCTCCGGCAAAGCCAGGGTGTTTGCCACCGAAAGGTTGAAAGTGTCCATAACGGGCAGCGGTTCTGTTTATTATAAAGGCAATGGCATCGTGGATGCCAATATCACAGGGTCGGGAGATGTGGTGAAGATAAAGTAAAAAGCCACGAGGCAGGGTTTCGGAAACAAATATGCTATTCTCTGATAACTTCTTTTGTTCCGCCGGGTAGTATTTTTATGATACGTGAAGGGCGGGCCGGTGTGCGGTCCTCCCTGCGCCACCGTACTACATAATCCGAATGATCTATTATTGCCATATCTACTTCTCCGAAATGTGCCGGGGGAGGATCTCCGGCGAAATTGGCAGAGGTAGACACCAGCGGAACCCCCAGCTCACGGATCAACTCAATACAAAACGGGTCTTTCGGGATGCGGACACCTGTTGTCCCGTCTTCCCGGATAAGAGAAGAAGCCAGTCCGGACCCCCCGGACAAAATATATGTCGTGGGAAAGTCTGTATGAATCATTTCTTCAGCAATATTTTCAGAAACATTTCTAAAATAATGTTTCAGCATTTCCTTGGAATCAACCAGAATAATGAAACTTTTGCTTTCAGCCCTTTTTTTCACCTGTGCAATTTTCCGGACAGCTTCTTCCTTCGTCGCATCGCAGCCGAGGCCCCATATCGTGTCAGTAGGATAAACAATAATACCTCCCTTTTTCAATATTTTCGTACAATCATGGATTTCATCCATCAGAACTAATATTACTAAAAATTTAAAAAAATCATGATATAACAAAAATATTGTATTTTTACATAATAATAAAACCGACAGAAAGTGAATATCAGTGGGTTCACAATAGTCAGAAATGCAGTAAAACTGTATTATCCATTGAAAGAAACCATTCTTTCCCTTCTTCCTGTTGTAGATGAGTATATTATCCTGGTAGGCAATAATGATAAAGGAGACACCACCCTTGATCTAATAAAAAGCATAAACAGTGATAAAATAAAGATCTTTCAATCGGTCTGGGATACGGATGCCTATCCGTCGGCGACCATCCTTGCACAACAGACAGATGAAGCCAAAAAACATTGTTCGGGAGATTGGCTTTTTTATTTGCAGGCTGATGAAGTCATCCATGAAAAAGATCATGATCCCATTTTAAAAAGATGTGAAGAACTTTTTGATGATCATGAAGTGGAAGGTTTGCTTTTCAGATATATTCATTTTTGGGGAGATTATGATCATGCATTTACAAATTTTCACTCTTGGTACAGAAACGAAATAAGGATTATCCGTAATCTTCCGGAAATCCATTCATGGAAAGATGCCCAGTCTTTTCGTGTAATTCCTGATTTTTCAAAAGAAAAATATTTAAAAAAAGAAGGCACCCGGAAGTTAAGGGTAGCCCGTGTGAATGCAGACATTTATCATTACGGATGGGTACGTCCCCCAAAGTTGATGGCGAAAAAACAATATTTTTTTGAAAACTACAATGTAAAGATCACCCCTGATAAAAACCCGGAAGTGATTTCCAAAATTGATTTCGGTCCGTTAGGAAATATTCCAGTTTTTACGGGAAGTCATCCTGCCGTCATGAGAGAAAGGATGCAATCCATTTTCTGGAAAGACCAGTTGAACTATGGTAAAAAATTCATAAAAATTCTGAATGGCCGAAAACATGAAAACATAAAAAACCGTTTTCTTACTCTCGTTGAAAAAATCTTTTTTAAGAAGGGAATATTCTGCTTTAAGAATTATAATCTGCTCAAGAAATGAAGCTATTCTTTTAAGCGGGAAATTCTTTTTTTATTTTTCCCCCGATGAGTGTTTCCGGTTGAACATTATGCGTGGACAATCTTCTGCTATCCCTGTATTTCAGGTAACTGTGAAAAGCGTTATAATAACAAATCCTGAAACCAGTTTTTCCGTCAAAAAAACCCAGGCGAAAAAAATAGTTCCACACAAACCTCCACAAAGGGCTTAAGTATACAAGATACCAAAGAGGTTTCCCCTTGTTTTTTATATTTTCTCTGGCACTGATGCCGGCAAATTTTCTGATCTTTTGTAGAAGCTCTTCTTCCGACTCATGTGCAAAATGCAGCAAATCTCCTCTCAGATATCCTTTGGTGGTTCCTTTTTTCAATTTCAGGACATCATGCGGATTCATTCCACTCCAGAATGCTTTCCGGCGATCAACAAGCCTAAGCTTACGGTCAGGATACACCCCCGAATGTCGAATCCATTTCCCGAAATAGTTATTCAGCCGGTTAAAAAAATACCCGTCTTTATCCCATTTCTCCTTAACATTGAGAATAGAATTCTTTAGCTCAGCAGATAATAGCTCATCTCCGTCCAGAGAAAGGATGTGATTGTACTTTGCCTGGGCCATGGCCCAGTTTTTTTGCTCCCTGTATCCTTCAAAATCATGCAAAATCACGCGGCACCCGTACTGTTCGCATATCTCACGCGTCCGGTCCGTTGATCCGGAATCCACCACCACTATCTCATCCGCCACTTCCTTCAGAGATTCAAGGCACAAGCCTATGTATTTTTCTTCGTTGTATGTGATAATTACTGCAGAGATGCGGGGCATAACATTTGCTTTATTGGCTAACTCTTTTTAGGGGAAAAATATTTTACCAATATGCCAAAAAGGAGCACTTTTTATTGAGAAAAACCGGAGGAACCGTTTTTTATCCGGCCGAGACTCCATACTCACGCAAAGCATCGTTCAGGGATGTCTTCAGGTTGGTGGACTCTTTTCGTTTCCCGATAATCAGAGCACAGGCCACCTGATAATTGCCTGCCGGGAATGATTTGGTATAACTGCCTGGGATCACCACCGACCTGGGAGGTATCATGCCCCGGTATTCCACAGGTTTTTTATGTGTAACATCAATGATACGGGAAGATTGTGTCAGCACCACGTTGGCTCCCAGGACCGCTTCTCGGCACACCCTTACCCCTTCCACCACAATGCTGCGGGAACCGATAAAGCATCCGTCTTCTATGATTACCGGCGCTGCCTGTACCGGTTCCAGCACCCCGCCAATGCCGACCCCTCCGCTAAGATGAACGTTTTTCCCTATCTGTGCACAGGACCCCACAGTAGCCCATGTGTCCACCATGGTTCCGGTATCAACATACGCTCCGATATTTACATAAGAAGGCATCATGATCACTCCGGGAGCCAGATAAGATCCGTACCGTGCCAGCGCATGTGGGACCACCCGTACTCCTTTTTCCTTATACCCTGCTTTCAAAGGGATTTTATCATGATATTCAAACGGCGGGACTTCAATGACCTCCATCTCCCGGAGCAGGAAATACAGTATCACCGCCTTTTTGATCCATTCATTGACTATCCAGTCTTCCCTAGTCTGTTCAGCAACACGAATCAGACCCTTGTCCAAATCATCAATAATGGAAAAAACAGCTCGTTTTACTGGCTCTTCTTTTAACAATAACCGATCTTCCCAGGCTTTTTCAATAATATTTTGATATGACATATAACTATTTTTATGAGCATATAAAAATCATATTTTTTGACTTAATTGACAAATGGCTGTTAAAAATAGCCTAAAAAATGTCTATTATACCTGAATTTTTGTAAAAATAAAGTTAGTTCCCATATATTTTTCTGATTGCGGAAATAAAACTAAAAAAAATCAAAAACAACCAGTTTTCCGACACTCTATCTTTTAAATATCCCATTATTACAGAAAACTTCTCCTTTATTCTTTTTTTCTGTCAACATATTCCGGTTTGTCATCACTTCTTCCATAGTATAATTAAACGGATGAAATAAATGATACACGATAGCCCTGTGCTTTAAGGATCTTCGTTTTACACCCAATTTAAAAAGTCTCCATTCAATATCTTCATCCTCGGCAATGCCCGCATATTTATAGTTTTCATCAAAACCG
>JANTHB010000026.1 GCA_024762655.1 Bacteroidales bacterium | reverse complement strand
TTCCTTTTTTTTCGCTTGTGAAACGGTTACAAAAGGGTGGTGAGATTACTCGCCCGCTCCACGGGCTCGTGATCTCTTTTGGGGTCGATTCAATCTTCAAAAAGCTGCTGCCTCCGGCAGCTTTGGCTTTTCCTTTTTTTTCGCTTGTGAAAGCAAGCTTTCACCGCTACAAAAAAGAAAAAGCCGGCACTTTGTGCCAGCTTTTTGAAGATTGTCGGGGTGGGGAGATTCGAACTCCCGACCTCGTCGTCCCGAACGACGCGCGCTAACCGGGCTGCGCTACACCCCGTAAAACACAAAGAACCTTTTCTTTCTGCCTCTTTTCCATCCTTACAATGAGCAAGAGCGGGGCAAAAATACAAAAAAAATGATACCGGAAGAAAAAGAAAAATAATGTTGTACTTCTCCTCCCACCGGCAGGGAGGCTTTTAAGAATCTTCCGCACGTATTTCCCGTTGTATGATCTTGCCGGTGCTCTTTTCTTTCAGGATCAGCTTCACAACGGCATTCGGAAGCTTTTCTTTTTTAACCAGCCAATGGCCTTCATCATATTCCGTGAGATTATCCCTTTTACCGGCATTTTTCTGTCCTCGCCATATCTCCAGATTCACCTTTTCCCACTTTTTGCTCGCAGCAGAACGATAGGCCGCATCAATGATGGCATTAACAACATATCCGTCATAGAAATCTTCCCTGGGGGCTTCTCCTTTTTCCAGCGAGTTGAACATATCCAAAAACATATTATCATAGCCCAGGGCACCCACTTCATCCCCTACGGGGAACAACCATCCCGTTTGCGACTCTGCTTTTTCCGCCACATATCCGCTCTCTCCCGTTGCGGTAAATATCTCAAACCCCGTGCGCAGAAAATGATCCATACGGATGGTGCCGTCCGTCCCGCTCACCTCATCACGCAGATCCATGCCTCCCCTGAAATTCCAGCTGACCTCAAATTGTCCGATGGCTCCGTTGTCGTACTTCACCAGTCCGATCCCGTGATCCTCGGCTTCAATGGGCTTTACCTGTGTATCTGCCCAGCACATTACTTCCACCGGCCGGACATCTTTGCCGATGAAGTTTCTCCCTATCTCAATGCAATGACAGCCCATATCCACGATCGCTCCTCCGCCGGATAATTCTTTATTCCAGAACCAGTCGCTGTGCGGCCCCGGATGTGTTTCCCTCGACCGCACCCAGAGGATATCCCCCAGAGCACCGTTACGGACGAACTTAAGTGCTTTCAGGGTTTTATGAGTATAAACAAGATCTTCCAGATATCCGTGAAATACACCGGCACGCTCCACCGCCTCCAGCATTTCCCTGGCTTCCGCCGCAGTACGCCCCAGCGGTTTGGTGCATAAAACCGCTCTGCCCGCTTCCGCAGCCAGTTTTACCGCTTCAAGATGTCTATGATTGGGCAGACCGACCAGCACGGCATCTATGGCAGGATGACCGACAGCCTCATGTATGTCGGTCGTCCATTCCGGTATTTCCCATTTCCGGGCAAACTCTTTGGCCTTCGCCTCCGTTCTGGAATAAACAATATGTACACGGTCCCCGGAGCGCTGGCCATGGAGGGTGCCTGTATAAAAATCACTGATGAATCCTGTTCCGAGCAAAGCAAGCTTGAAATTTCTCATACGTCTAAAATTAATGGATGAAAGAAAGCCTACATACCAAGGGTAAATGTAATAAATTCTTAAAGAGTAAACAACGGTATTTTCTTAAATCAAAAGCCCAAAGGGTTCGCTTTTCTCTCCTTCAGGATGAGATCAAAACTTTCAGAGAAAGTTTTTGACGGGGTGTGATAATGAAATTTCTTTATTTTTCAGCTTTTCAAACGGAATGGTTCAAAAAAATCAAATCTATTATTTTCACTTGCGGATAAGAAATATGTATTTAAATAAATATTAAAATACATATTTAAATATTTATATTTTTTGATGCCTATGCCTCTCAGTGTTTCTGTTGGTCAAGTTTTTTCAGCAACTCCATCATGTTATAATGGGTATAGGGTTCCATCGGAGCCGGAGTGTGAGGGCCTGCATTGGCTACCCAGAACTCCAGGGTTTGCGGAGCGAACAGAACGGCATGCAGGGCTGCTTTCATGGCTACGGGCCGGTCCATCAGACGGATGGCTTTTTGTGCATCAACCCTGCCATATTCCGCTTTCACACGTTCCGCGAGTTTTTTATAACGGTCCCCGGCCGACATCAACACAGCGTCTTTCACGGGCTCGGGCAGGAGCGGATGATACTGACCCGGTTTGATGACCTCAAACTTTTCAGGGGTGGTAGCCAGACCGCGGGCATCAGGGCCCTTGCCGTCGGAAATGACATAGTAATATTCACAGGTGCGCGGGGTGGTACGGAAGATGGTCAGTGCTTCTTCCAGGGTAGAGGCACGTTCCATACCTTCACGCATCAGGAAAGCCATGGGCATGCCGTCCCAGTTGCCTTCCCCGCCGCCGCCCATCTCTCCGAAGGTGACCTGCTTCTCGTTGATCCCTGTCACAGAGCCGATGAAGCCGGCAAAACTGACATTGGCAAAAGCATAACCACTGTCCGGTTTGAATATCATTACGACCGGATAGTACTGCAGTCCCAGCTCGGTGATGTAATCGAGGATCCTGCCGTGGTAGAGTTTCCCGTTTACGGTAGCATCGCCGAAAAGAGCAAATCCCGAACAATGGAACAGGGCCGGAAAGACATTGGTCAGCCGGATCTCTTCCAGACTGATGCCGGAGGTCCTGGCCAGGCCTTTCATTTCGTCCTGGTATTTTTCCGGGATAAAAGGAGCTTCTCTGTGATAGGCAGAACGCAGATCGTCCAGAAACCAATGGCCTTTTTCCAGGGTATAAACCCAGTTGATCGTGTAGAGAGTAGCGTCCACCAGCTTGCGGATCTCCGGTTTCAGCAAGGCTCCGTGAGCTTCCCCGAGCTCACGATGGGTTCCTTTTGCAATGAGCACCCGGTTGCCGTTGACGTAGGTTAGCAATCCTTGGCCCCACCGGCGTTCGATCCCGTCGGGTTTTGGCGGCTTTATGTTTTCCAGCAGGAGACCTCCCGCACGCAAAGCGCCGCGGTATATGGAGGTATTCAGTTCATCCCCGTTGACCACAAGTTTTTTCAGGTTCCCGGACGGAGGGAGCATTGGTTCCGGAGGCGCTTCTTTTGTCAGACGGACAGAAAGAGCTATCTGCTGTTTTTTATTTTTTATCTTCAGAAAGAAGTGATTTCCATGGTTTCCCATCCGGAATTCAGCACTCTCCACAAGCTTGTTATCCAGGCGGATGATTTGATATTTCTGTCCGTGGATTTTTTGCCGGTCAAATCGACCGTTGAGAAAAAGCCAGGCAGTAAACCCTGCTCTTTTCGACCAGGACATGTCCGGGATGAAATGGGTGCCTGGATAATCCTTAAGGATCTCTCCCAGCAACCCGGCTACATCAAAATGTGCTGCCGTATCGCTTTTTCCTGCAATAACCAGCCCCGGATCACTGATAATCAATTTGGTGGAGTCGCCCCGGTGAAGGATGACATACCTGCTTTTGTTGTAAGAAACATTTGCCGTAAAAAGAGGGTTTCCCTGCCGGGAGAAAACAGCCGTCAGTGTGTCTCTTTCTTTCCCCTCACCGATACCGGCTCCTATTTTAAGGTTGTATTGATCACTTCCCTCGCTGATTACCCCCGTTACTTTGGTGACCAGTCGATACACTTGACAGGTTCCGGAGATCCTGTCCTGAAATACAAAATATACGATAAGCAAAAGGGCCAGGACAATAATGAGTCTTTTTCGCGATTTTTTCATGATCATACAAAATTTGTTATTACAAAATTGATAAAAATTAACGGTATTGGAAATCAGATATTTTACATCGGTTAATATATTATAAAATATTGTTTAGATTATATCAATATGATGAGTTTTCTTATGCTTGAGGCTTACAGAAAAGCGTATGGCAATAGCAGGCATATCAATGCAAAAGGCGAATATATTGATTAAAAGTGAAAGGAAACAGTGTAAAAGAGCCGGAAAATTAGGAATATTTTTATCTGCTTGGTAAATTAGCAGAATATAAAAATGTAATTCCCATAAGGATATGAAGATATTGGCCGGGATCCTTATCATACTTTCATTTTGTTCCAGTCTCTTGCCTGGCCAGAGTGGGGATTCATACAAGGTGGGGCTTGATAAGCTGAAAAAGCTTAGTTATCAGGAATCTATAGAATATTTTAATCAGGTTCTACGGAAAAACAGCAAAGATATCGGGATATTGACCCTGCGGGGGTATGCCAAAGCACAGATGAAGGATTTCAAAGGGGCAATGGAAGATTTTGATCTTATTATTAAATTGAATCCGGGCAATTCCGATGCTTACAACCGCCGGGGTATCTGTAAAAAAGGTCTGGGAGACTATGAAGGCGCCCTGGAAGACTTTAACCGCGCCATTGAACTGGATTCGTTAAACCGGGATGCATACAGTAACAGAGGGGTCATAAAATATAAATACTTTAAGGATGAGAAAGGTGCTTCCGAAGACTGGATCATCGCAAAAAATATGGGGAGCCCTGTCGCAACACGTTTGCTCAGGAAGTATTTTTTTGATCCGGAAGGGATCATGGAGATGCCAAAAGGCACCATCGTCTTTGCCAATTTCCCGGATCTCCATTTTACCCTGTTCCTGGACGATCATCCGGAGTGTAATAATTATCCCCTGATCCGTATGGAAGACGGGAAGGTGATAGAATTTTATTATACCAAGAAAACACAATTTGCTGCCGGGGATAAAGAAGCCATCGAAAAATATCTGAAGTGGGAAACGAATAATCAAAACAGATTGTATCATACGCAATTGAATGTACGCTTTGAAAGGATATATTCCCCTCTCAAATTTCCCATGAAATTCTGGTATTACGAGAATCTGACACCGGGTAAAGTTACCCATGTGACCATTTACAACGTACCGGCGGTTAAAACGTATTATGTGACCTTTATTTACGGGGATTTTCTTTTCAGCATCTCTTATCCTTCCGTTTCCGGCAGGGATAAAGATGCCGGGACTTTTCTTATGGATTTGCTCAATAATATCACTTTTTATAAGAATGAGTTGAACTTTGACAAATTGCGCAAAGCCATAGGGAAAGGAAAGACATCCTATAAAGAATGATGTGTCCTGTTTAGGAGAAGAATGCTCCGGCTGTATATCGATCTGCCTTCCCATTGATTTTATTTTCCTATCTTCGCCGAAATATTTTTTTTGATGAAGAGAACGGTGATATTTTTATGGTGGGTGGTGTCGGGGGTTATCCTGACGGCACAAATCCCGGACGGGTATTATGCTGCTGCAGATGGGCTTACGGGTGAAAATCTGAAGAGTGCTTTGTACAACATTATCAAAGGGCACACCGAGTATCCCTATTCCGGCAGTTCAACGGATGTGTGGGATATTCTGAAAGAAACAGATCGTGACACAGCCAATCCTGACAATGTAATTCTTTTTTATACGGGATGGTCGGTAAATGCTGCCCAGGAATACAACGGGGGCAGTGGCTGGAACCGGGAGCATATCTGGGCCAAATCCCGGGGTGATTTTGGTACGGCACAAGGTCCCGGAACCGATGTTCACCACCTGCGGCCTGCCGATATTTCCGTGAACAGTGCCAGAAACAACCGATGGTTCGACGACTGTACCGAACCCTATTACGACAATGGGGTGGCCACCGGATGCTATACCAGCAGTACGGCCTGGGTATGGCAGCCCCGCAACGAGGTAAAAGGGGACGTGTCGAGAATGATCTTCTATATGGCTACCCGGTACGAAGGAGAGAACGGAGAGCCTGATCTGGAGATGATTGATTATTTGCCGGCAGATAACAGAACCAAAGAAGCGGTTCATGCCAAACTGAGTACTTTATTGAAATGGAATGAAGAAGATCCGGTGGATGACCTGGAACGACACAGAAACGAAGTGGTGTACAGTTACCAGCATAACCGGAATCCTTTTATTGATCATCCCGAATATGCTGTCAGCATATGGGGTAGTCCCAGTACGGTCACTTCCTCATCGGAAAAGTTCCCTTTCGCAGTGTATCCCAACCCGGCAAAAAATCATATATATATTGACAAACCCGCCGACTATACCATTTCCCTCCTCAATATTACCGGCACAGAAATCCTGTACACGAAAGAGAGCCTTTTGCAGTTGAATCCCTCGGTGGCCAGTGGAATATATATCCTGATCATTAAAGACCCGTCCGGCAAGAAAGTGGCAACGAGAAAACTGACAGTGCGGAAATAGGCCGGATGGCCGGAGGAGGGCAGGAAGGGATCAAGTTGATGGAGGACACTCCCGGTCAGAATCCCTTATTTTGTTTTAAAACCTTTTGCGTTAATCCCGGATCGCACAATAGAGATTTCGAAAAAATCTTCTATTCTATTACGCACGTGCTTGCGGTCGGGTACCGGGTAAATCCCGACTTAGGAATCCACTGCTTTGGGGAAAAAACAAAACAGATGAAATCCATTGTCGTTCCGAAATAGAAAACCCCTTGACTTTTCTATTTCGGAATTTGGATTAATTTTACCGGCGGAAACTGTTTTTTTGTTATACGAATCGTAACGAAAATGAAAAAGTGGGTGTTTTTGTTGTTTCTATTTGCACTTTTTTCAGGTTGCAGGAGAAACCCGCTGGATGTGGATGTCTCGGATATTGATGTAACGATAAAAATCAAGCGGCTGGAAAAAGATCTTTTTACGCCCCCCCCTGACAGTGTGATGATGCGTATACCTCATTTTCAGAAGGAGTACGGTCTCTTTTTTAACCGGTTTATACAGTTGCTCAATATTGGTAAGCCCGGCACTACCATGTTTAAGGAGCTGCTGAAAGTGTTTCTGTCGGATAATACGAACCGGGAGGTGTTTCATAAGGTCATGAACATTTTTCCCGATCTGGGAGATCAGGAAAAGCAGCTGACCGATGCCTTCAAACATTACAAATATTATTTTCCGGAGAAAAAAGTGCCGGCCGTGTATAGTTACATATCCGGGTTTAACGCTTCTCTTCTTATCGATGAAGGGATTCTGGGCATCGGGTTGGATCGTTATCTGGGGAGGGATGTTCCCTATTATGACCAGCTGGGGATCCCGAAATATATGCAACGAAAGATGGTCCCTTCAAAAATCCCTTCGGACTGTATGTATGCCTGGGCATCCGTCGAATTCCCTTTTCAGCCGCGGGATGCTGATACGTTGATAGCTGAGAATGTCATCAACCGTATGATCTATGAAGGGAAACTATATTATTTTGTCAAAGCCATGCTGCCGCATGAAAAAGATGAGAGGATCCTCGGTTTTACGGCGGATCAGATGAAATGGTGTAAGACGAATGAGGGACAGATGTGGGCGTATCTTATTGAACACAAGATGCTGTTCAAGACCGATTACATGACCATTAACAAGCTGACACGTGACGCTCCTTTTACCAGTTTCTTTCCGCGTGAGTCGCCGGGCAGGGCCGCCAACTGGATCGGTTGGCAGATTGTGCGGAAATACATGAAACTGCACAAAGAGGTGACCCTGGAGAAATTAATGAGATTGGCAGACTATCAGGAGATACTCAACGGGTCGGAGTATGATCCGGAGCAATAAAAAAACGGCCTGAGAGGCCGTTTTTTTATATGTGTTTGTTTGTGCGAACTATTCGGGATGAATAGCTTCCACCGGACAAACTTCTGAGCAGGCACCGCAATCGGTACATAATTCCGGGTCGATTTTATAGATATCCCCTTCAGAGATAGCTTCGACCGGACATTCATCAATACAGGTGCCGCAAGCAGTACAATCTTCATTAATAACGTAAGCCATGATAATTTTAATTTTATGGGTTTAAAATGTCCGGCAAAAGTAAAAATAAAATTAAAATTAGAAAGTGACTTCCTCTATTTTATAAAATATTTTTCTTTTTTACGGCTCCCGGAGAAAGCAATAGGTCAGCCAGGCGAGATGGCCGGCGCCCAGGGAAAGCACCGGTTCGTGTATATCAAAGCGGGAGGTGTGCAGGTGATGTATGGTATTTTGTTCCGGTGCGGTAACCCCCAGGCGGAAAAAGAGGGAAGGGGCGATGCGTGAGTAATAGGCAAAGTCTTCCGCCGTCATCCGCAGTTCCAGGGGAATGATCTTATCTTTTCCCAGAAAACTTGCTGAGAAGTTCATGGCTCCGGAGGTAGCGGCCGGGTCATTTTCCAGTACAGGATAGCCTTTTCGTATTTCCAGTGTGGCCTGTGCATCGTATTGATCTGCGGTTTCTTTCGCCAGGGCGGTGATCTTGTGGTGCACGGTATTGCGCCAGGTCTCGTCAAAAGTGCGGAAGGTGCCTTCCATACTGACTTTGTCGGGGATGACATTGGTGGCGCCGGCGGCCTCCACTTTTCCGAACCGCAGGACGGACGGGAAGCCTGCAGGTGATTCCTTTTCCACCAGGTCTTCCATGCCTGTGAGTATTCTGGCGGCTACATACGGGGTATTGGTAACCTTGTCGGGCAGAGCGGCATGGCCTCCCTTGCCGGCCACGGTCAGATACAGTTCGTCGGTTGAAGCCATGTATTTTCCCGGGCGGTAACCTACCGTCCCGGCCTCCAGGGTGGGGTCGACATGCTGTCCGAGGATAAGATCAGGATGGTATCCGGCGAGAAGTCCGCTTTCCACCACCTGAAGGGCGCCACCCGGTACCTTTTCTTCGGCAGGTTGAAACAGCAGGATCACCGTTCCTTCCCACTGGTCGCGGATATCTTCCAGTATCCTGGCAGCACCCAATACGCAGGTCATATGTACGTCATGGCCACAGGCATGCATAACGCCTGCGTTCTGTGAACGGTAAAAAACGTCGTTTTCTTCTTCGACGGGAAGCGCATCCATATCGGCCCGTAAGACCAGGGTCTTTCCGGTGGGATTTTTCCCTTCGATACGGGCCATCAGGCCTGTCCCGGCTACGGTCTGCAGGTCATGGATCCCGAGCTGATCAAGTTGGTCGCACAGATATTGATGCGTATGATGTTCTTCGAAAGAAAGCTCGGGATGGCGGTGAAGATCGTGTCTCCACCGTACCAGCATATCATAATGTTGATCGGCCAGAAAACGGATATTTTTTAAGGTATCAGCGTCCATTTATTTTCCAAAGATCATTTTTAATGAGACAATAAAAACGAGTCCACCGAAGATCTTGCGTAATAATCTGTCCGGAAGGGCGATGGCTGTAGCCGAACCCAGATAGCCTCCTATAAAAAATGCCAGCGCCAGAATGAGGGCGAGTTTCAGATTCAGATATCCGTTTTTGTAGTAGTTGATGGCTCCCAGTAAAACCACGGGGACAGCCAGCACACCCAGGCTGGTGCCCTGGGCTTCATGTTGTGTCATCCCCAGCAGAAAAACCAGGGCCGGGACGATGATGATCCCGCCACCCACCCCCATGGCCCCGCTGACAAATCCGGCGAGCAGTCCGGTAATAAGCAGAATAATTAACTGAGTTGTTGTCATAATCTCAAAAATCAGTAGCAAATGATAGATGGAACATATGTGGCCGGACGATAAAGTTTTCCACCCCCCAGGCCATATCAAAACGGAGGAAATATCCGAATACCAACGCCCGGACTCCCCAGCCGAAACCGGCCACGAAAGGTTCCCGGTTGGTTTCCAGCGTGACGGTCAGTGGACCGTTTTTGATGACCCTTCTGTCATAGGCATTTTGTCCGGAATAGGGGCTGAGGCCGTTCCAGGCCGTGCCCAGGTCGCCAAATCCCACCAGTTGAAAACTGTTAAGAAACCTGGAGCCCAGAGGATGATTGGCCAGGTATCTGAAAAGAGGCAGCCTGAGTTCGGAATTTAACAGAATGAAATTGCTTCCGTTACGGATGTTCTGATGAAATCCACGCATATCCGTGGCAAGGGTCTGGAAGATATAGTGGCGGGAATAATCTACCGGGATATTCTGGTTGAAGTTTTTTCCCGGATTGAACATGTTCAGCAGGGAGTTATCCACTCCGCCCATATAGTACAACAGTTTATAATGTCCGAAAGAGGAACTGCCGGCCAGACGGGTAGCCCAGATAAAATCACGGTGGATACGTTGATAGTGCCTAATATCGGCACCCAGGATAAATACATCCGATTTCCAGTTGTCAAGCTGATAGTAAGCTTCTCCGAATATTTTCAGACGGGTACCGAAAAAGATATTGACGGTTCTGAAACGGGTGTTGTCAAAGATATACTCAAGTTTTGCACTTGCCCAGGGGATAAACGTATTGGGTCGTTGCAGGTTGGCATTGTCGGTGGCGAGGGCTACCATTCTGTCGGTCCGCAAGCTGGCCGTGGCACGTACGGCCATAACCTGACTGAAAGGATATTTGGCAATAAAGAAAATCTGTTGTGATGTGACTTTTTCGTACGAGTTAGTCTGATTATTATTGGCTTTGTAGCTCTGCCGGTGAAAGATCAATTGCTTGTCGAGTCTTTTTTTCAGATTCTCAAAACTGACCAGGTACTCATTGCTGGTAAAGTCGCCCGAAAAGCGAAAACCGGCCGTGATTCTGTAATCTTCAAAAAGATCTTTTGCCCCGATTTTAAAAAGACCGTTTATCCCGGGGTTGTAATACATCCCGCTGCCGCTGAAGTACTGATAAGTATTATTCAGGGAGCTGAAATCAAGCTGACTGGAAGAATAATTCTGATAGAAAGAGGTCTCATAGATACGAATGGCGGGAAATTTCATTTTTGCCGTATCGAGATCTACATCCGCATATTTTCCCAGGATGAGATGGTTGTAATAATTTTGTTTTTCCTGCTCAAAGATATAATGGTTGATATCAATCAGGTTCTTATCTTCGAAATAGGTATACAACGGCCTGGTAAGGGTATCGCGCCGCAGACGGTCTTCTGCAATGAGCCGCTGCCGGAGTTGCTCCAGACTGTCTTGTGCGCGATATTGCTTGTTCATGACCTCTCTGTAAGCGGTTGGTGTCAGGGAGTCCCCGAAAGGCTTATCCCGCAGATCGGGCGTGTCGTATTCGGGAATATATTTTCCTTTGGTAAAAACAATGTCTCCACCCAGTCCGGATTCCTGAGAGTAATCCTGCTCAAGAATATTGCGTTTGTAATTGGTCAATGGTTTGGAAACGGTGAAATAGCGGTAATGTATTGCTGTATCAATGTAAGCAATTCCACTGTCAAAGATGGCGGCATAACGGTTGACAATACCATTTTGATCACCCAGGTAAAGGAATTCCTTATTCCCGGCCTGGGCAGGAAATTTTTTATCCCGGTATTTCCCTTCGGCCAGACGCTTCAGAACGCCGGATTTGGTTTTAAGGTCATAGATAAACAGGTCGTGATACGGAACTGTTTTGGGCCTGGAAACAGCCTGTTTTGGAAGCAGGGTGTCGGAGCTCCGGTTTGAACTAAACAGGATCTGTTGCGAATGATTGATATAACGCGGATGCAGATCATCTTCGAGATCGTTGGTCAGCTGAACATTGGTACCAGAGGCCAGGTCATAGACGTAAAGATCGGTTTGGCCGCTCCTGACCGCCGAGAAAATCATCTGTGCTCCGTCATCGGAAAAGTCAAAATCCAGAATTTTCTCAAAATATAGAAGATTTATTTTTTCTATTTTTCTGGAATCCAGCCGATAAAAAAACAGGACCAGGCCGCCGTTTTGCTCGGCGATAAAAGCCAGCATGCGACCGTTGGGATACCAGCCAACCACCGGATAAGAATAGTCTATGATCTGTTCGACACGGGGTTCATGCGCATAGATCTTCTTCTTTTTATGGGTGCGCAGGTCGTACATCCAGATTTTGTATCTCCCCAGTTCATTGGTTACATAAGCAATGTGTGTTCCGTCGGGACTGACCTTAATTTGCTTATAGACATGCTTGGGTTTGGTCTTTTTAAGGAGGGGCGTTCCTGCAGAATCTTCCCTTCCTTCTTCTTCCGGTGCATAAATGTCTTTGTAGTATGCCACCCAGTCGGCCGACAACTCTTTAATCTTCTTGCCCAGCACATAATAAAACCCTTTTTCCAGATTTTTGTTGATACGTGTCAGGTACAGGATATTAGGGATTACCGCATCGCCGTATTCTTTTGCAATATAACGCCAGAAAGAATGTCCTGCCCAAACCGCATCGTCTCGTTCCAGGTGATTTAGTTTCTTATATCTTTTGCTTAAGATCCCGTCTTTGACCCTGTTGTCGAGGGTGAGGTCCCACGGGTCGGAGACATAAGAGATAAGGCCTTTTGTGAACCAGTCGGGGAGAGAGATCCTCGCTGAGGCGGAGACCTGGTCTTTACGGTCTCCTCCGTTGATCATTTCATTGATCAATACCTGGGCGATGGCTGCCCCGATCTCCCGGTCATACCGGATATGATCTCCGTTGAAGTACACAAACACCTTGTTGTCTATTACATACCGGATCCCTCCTATGTTGTTTTCAACATTTTTCCCTTCCAGACCGATATTGCTCTGACGAAAATCCGACAGCTTGTTGTACACCAGGAAGATAAGTCTTTTATTCAGGGTGTAGTCAAAGTAATCTTCTGTTTCATAAAGTTTTTTCCGGACCACTTCGGCGGTGTAATCGGCCAGTTGACGACCGTATTCGTTGAAATAAACATCGTACTGTTCAAAGCGGTAGAAAGACCAGAAAAAAGTGTTGTATTGAACCCTGTTTTTCCCGAAAGTCATTTGATGACCGTTGTAAAACTGACCCCGGGCCGGCATTCCGGCAATCAGCAGTCCCGTGAGAAAAAACATCTCCCACAATACCTTTCTCCTCAATTTTCTTTCACGGTTCATAAAAGCCAAAAAAACATTACATGAGAAACGTTAAAAATAGTTAAAATCAGCTAAATTTTAATTTATATTTTATAAAATTGAACTTCTTTAATTTTTGAACGTAAAAAAGGACGGTTTGTTTACTTTATTGAATATGCATGTAAAAGAAGTAAATTTTATTAACCAATAAAAAAATAGAAAATGAAAAGTTATTACAGACTTTCAATGTTCATTGCGATAATGGCATTTGGGCTTCCGGTCTTTTCCCAGCAGAAAGCGCCGAATATTGCTTTTAAGGAGAAGATCTACGACTTCGGCAAGATCAAGGAGGAGGCTGGGGTTGTCACCCATGATTTCAAATTCAGGAATACAGGAAGTCAGCCATTGATTATACAGCGGGTGGTGTCCTCGTGTGGGTGTACCACTCCTACCTGGTCGAAAGAGCCGATTCCTCCCGGAGGGGAAGGCTTTATCCGGGTAGCCTATAATCCGAGAAACCGGCCCAACAAGTTTTCCAAAACCATTACCATTTACTCCAATGCTTCCTCCGGACCGGTGATGTTGCGGATCATGGGCTTTGTGGAGCCTCGTCCAAAAACGGTAAAGGATATTTATCCGTACGAGATTGAGGGCCTCAGGCTGAAAACCAACCATATCGCTTTTACCAGGACATACAAGAACCAGAAAAAAGTGAGGAGAGACGAGCTCATTAATACCTCAGACCATGATATAAAGATCGAATTCACGAGGGTTCCGCCCCATCTTACGTTAAAAGCAGTGCCCCCGGTTCTGAAACCCAACCAGAAAGGGTACATCGAGGTGACGTACGATGCAAGTAAGAAAAACGACTGGGGTTTTGTGATTGACCGGGTATGGATGAAGCTCAACGGGAAAGAGCAAAGTAATTCAAGACTGGTGGTTTCCGCTTCCATAGAGCAGGATTTCAGTAAACTCACCCCCGAACAGCGGGCCAAGGCTCCTCATATCAGTTTTAAGGAAAAAAGTTATGATTTTGGAAAGGCTCCGCAACGTTCCGAAGTGGAGCATGAATTTGTGTTTACCAATACCGGCAAGAGTGATCTGGTGATCCACAAAGTGCGTTCAAGTTGCGGGTGTACTGCTGTCAGCCCGAAAGAGAAAGTGATCAAGCCGGGACAATCCAGCAATATCAAAGCAATATTCCATACGGGCGCTTATAAGGGCCGCCAGAGTAAATCCATTACGGTGATCACCAACGATCCGGATTCTCCGACTACCATGTTGCGGATTACAGGGATTGTGGAGCCACCGGCAGAGAAAAAATAACAAACCAGATGGGTTTGACATTCATGGGATGCAAATTCTTGCATCCCGTTTTTTTATATCTTCGTCACTGAAACAAGGTTGCCAGAAGTGGAAGGGAAAGAAAAAAAGAAAGAAACCCCTCTGTCGCAGGGCGTCAATCCCGATGCGGTCAGTAATTATATACGGAAGAAGAAAAAACTATTGGCTCCGGAAGCCTACATTCTGGGTATTCTTGCCGGCGACATTTCCCTGTTAAGTCAGGCGATCACTTTGCTGGAGAGTGCGTTGCCGGACCATCAGACCCTTGCCGGAGAGATACTGGCAGGATGTCTGCCTCATGCAGGCGGGAGTATACGTGTCGGAATCACCGGGGTCCCGGGGGTAGGGAAGAGCAGTTTTATAGAGTCGTTGGGGGTTTATCTGACGGAGCATGAAAAAAAACTGGCCATTCTGGCCATTGATCCTTCCAGCCAGAAAAGCGGAGGGAGTATCCTGGGGGATAAAACCCGCATGGAAAGACTGGCAGCCAGTCCGAATGCTTTTATAAGACCTTCCCCCACGGCAGGTTCACTGGGAGGCGTGGCCTCAAGAACCCGTGAAACAATCCTGCTGTGCGAAGCGGCCGGCTATGAGGTGGTCTTTGTCGAAACCGTCGGGGTGGGACAGTCCGAGGTGGCTGTACACTCTATGGTTGACTTTTTCCTGTTACTGATGCTGGCCGGTGCCGGCGATGAGATACAAGGCATGAAAAGAGGAATTATGGAGATGGCGGATATGATCCTTATCACCAAAGCCGACGGGGAAAACCGGGAAGCGGCAGCCAAAGCGGTACAAGAATACGAATCGGCGCTGCATCTTTTCCCCGTACCTGCCTCCGGATGGCTGCCACGCGTGAGAACCTGTTCGGTAGTTGAAAATAACGGGATTACGGAAGCCTGGGATGCCATACTGGAATATGTGGCTTTTACCAGAAGAAACGGTTATTTTGACGAAAGACGTAAACAGCAGGCACGTTACTGGTTTTTTGAGGCCCTGAACGAGGGACTGAAACAACACTTTTACGGAGATGAGAAAATCAGGAAAAAAATTGCAGAGACAGAGAAGGTGGTTCTGGACAGAAAAGCAGACCCCTACAAGGCAGCCCGGGATATACTTTCAAATTATTTTTGTTAAATGAAACACTTTTTTAATCAATTGTTTATCCCTATCTTTACAACCTTTACAAAAGCAAAACAACTATTTGTGGTATTTTATTTTAAACATCTAATTCTTAACTAATGAAAAAAGTTATTATTCTTTTGGTTATGGTTGCAGGCTTCTGGGCCTGTAACAATACGCCCCGGTATGAGATCACAGGCCACCTGGATGGGGCTGTGGCGGGGAAAGTTTATCTGTCAAAACAAGAAAATCAGGAAATTGTCCACGTTGATTCGGCCGAGATAAAAGATGGAAACTTCAAAATGGAAGGAACGCTGGAGCATCCCGATTTGTATTATCTTCAGGTACAGGACAAACGTGGTTACCTGTTGTTGTTCCTTGAAAACAATAAGCTAAGAATCACCGGGAATGTCGATTCTCTCTGGCTTGCAAAAGCTGAAGGTTCTCCTTATCAGGATGAATATAATGCCTATCAGGAGACCATGAAACCTTTTGAGAAACAATTTAAAGACCTGTACGGCCAGTGGCAGCAGGCTAAAATGACAGGGAATGAAGACCTAGCGAAAAAGATAGAGGATCAGTACGACTCAATCACCAAAGCCCAGGAAGAGGTTGAGAAAAAATTCATGGAGGAACATCCGCAGTCTCTGGTATCTCCTTATTTGTTGAGAAGCATGGCTTATAGCATGGAAGGGGAAGAGATGGAAAAATATCTTGATCAGCTGGACACTTCTTTTAATCAGATCAGTTTTGTCAGGGAATTACGTGAATGGGCCGAGGCCAAGAAAAAAGTAGCCATAGGTCAGCCGGCCCTGGACTTCACCCTGCCTGATACCACGGGGAAAGAGGTAAGCCTTTCTTCCCTTTTCGGACATTATCTGTTGATTGATTTCTGGGCTGCCTGGTGTAGCCCCTGTCGTGCCGAGAACCCCAATCTTGTAAAAACCTATAAAAAATATCATGACAAAGGGTTTGATATCATAGGCGTTTCTCTGGATGATGACCGGGACAACTGGATTAAAGCCATCAAAAAAGACGGACTGCTCTGGACACAGGTTTCCGACCTGAAAGGGTGGAAAGCAGAGGTCGCCAAAGCGTATGGAGTGCGTTCCATTCCCTCTAATTTCCTGTTGGATAAAGAGGGCAGGATCATCGCCAAGAACCTCAGGGGAGAAGCCTTGAAAAAGAAACTGGCGGAGTTGTTGGATTAATTGTCAATACCACAGCCATACAATAAAAAAAGCCCGTTCAGCAGAGCGGGCTTTTTTATTAAAATGTATTATTACTTCATCTCCAGGAATGCGATGATCTCTTCATAAATATGTTCACCGGTGAATCCCATTTTTTCATCCAGTACCTTATAGGGGGCGGAATATCCGAAGGAACGCATCCCGTAAACAAAACCCATGCATCCCACCAGACCTTGCAGCGTGTTGGGCAGTCCTGCTGTCAGACCGAAAGTCGGGATCTCTTCAGGCAATACTTCCCGGCGGTACTCTTCAGGCTGTTGTCTGAAAAGGCCTTCGGATATGGCTGATACGATCTGCACGGAAAGGCTTTTCTCCTTTCTGAGGATCTCCGCACTCTCCACCAGCGTGGAGACCTCGGATCCGTTGGCGACGAGTACTACGTCAGGTTTACCGGGATCCCTGGAAATAATGTAGGCTCCTTTGCCGGCCCGGAGGGCTTCCTGAAACCGGGAAGTGGTGGCAGGAAGGTCTTTGATGCCCTGGCGGGAAAGAATGAGTGCCGTAGGTGCATTCCGGTTTTCCAATGCCAGTTTCCAGGCTACGGTGGTTTCCTGGGCGTCAGCAGGACGCAGCACCAGCAAAGAATCCCTGTGAGAATGATTCTTTAACTG
Source organism: Bacteroidales bacterium (assembly GCA_024762655.1). Taxonomy (GTDB): domain Bacteria; phylum Bacteroidota; class Bacteroidia; order Bacteroidales; family VadinHA17; genus DRPN01. The sequence continues at coordinate 24,758 of JANTHB010000026.1, read as the reverse complement.
CTCCAGTAACCTGATCTGGGCTTCCTGCTCTACCGGCTGGTGTGTAGGCCCGTCTTCTCCAACACGGAAAGCATCATGGGTCCAAACATATTTTACCGGTAACTCCATCAGGGCAGCCATACGTACCGCAGGCTTCATGTAATCGGAAAAGACGAAAAACGTTCCGGTGACCGGGATGATCCCTCCGTGTAGTGCGATGCCGTTGGCCACAGCGGCCATGGTCAGCTCGGAAACGCCGGCCTGAAGAAAAGAGCCGGAGAAATCCCCGCGTTTCAGTATTTTGGTTTTTTTCAGAAAAGCATCCGTTTTGTCACTGTTGGAAAGATCGGCAGAGGTAACGAGGAGATTATCGACCTTGTCGGCCAGCCAGCCCAGTACCGTTCCCGAAGCAGCCCGGGTGGCAATGTTCTCTTTCTGGCTGATCTCGCTGAAGTCCAGTTTGGGGAGAGTCCCTGAAAAATAACGGTTCCATTGCTCCGACAGTTCCGGATTGGCTTTTTCCCACCGGGCCTGTTCTTCTTTTTTCCATTCGGCATACTCCCGTTTTTCTTTCAGCACTTTGCTGTAGAATTCCGATACCTCCGGAAAAATCATGAACGGGTTGTCGGGGTCTCCCCCCAGATTCTCCACGGTCTTTTTGAAGTCGGCACCTGCTTTGCTCAGCGGCATACCATGCGTGGATACCTGGCGTTCAAAACTGTTCCCGTCTTCATCTACGGCCCCTTTGCCCATAACTGTCTTCCCGATGATCAGGGAAGGCCTGTCCGTTACTTTCTGTGCTTCACGCAAAGCTTTCCGGATCGCATCATGATCGTTCCCGATGATGGACTGTACATGCCATCCCCAGGCTTCATATTTCATGGCTGTATTTTCGGAGGTCACATCGCTGGTCTCGGAAGAGAGCTGTATATCATTGGAGTCATAGAACATAATGAGATTGCCGAGTCCCAGATGCCCGGCCAGGCGGCCTGCTCCCTGTGAAATCTCTTCCTGGATACCCCCGTCGGAGATATAGGTATAAATCTTGTGTGCCATCCAGTTGCCGAAACGGGCTTCCAGAAAACGCTCGGCTATGGCAGCTCCTACAGCCATAGCATGACCCTGCCCCAGCGGCCCGGAGGTGTTCTCAATACCCCTCCTGGGATCTTTCTCCGGATGTCCCGGCGTGGGACTGCCCCATTGCCGGAAGTTTTTCAGATCTTCCAGCGAGAAATGTCCCGTCAGGGTAAGTTCGGAGTAGAGCATGGGGGACATATGACCGGGATCCAGGAAAAAACGGTCCCGGTTGGTCCAGATCATATCCGAAGGATCAAGGTTCAGAAACTCGGAATAGAGGATATGTATGAAATCAGCCCCACCCATAGCTCCGCCGGGATGGCCCGACTGGGCTTTCTCAACCATGGCGGCAGACAGGATCCTGATGTTGTCGGCAGCCCGTTTGGCGATTGTGTCCATAATGAATGATTATTTTATTTGAAAAATGAAAAATAAGGGAAGGATTAAACCACCCCAAAAATACACAGTTTTTTAAAAGTTGAAATATTCTTTTGCATTATTGTAGCAAATATTTTTGATCATCGGTCCCAGCAGGGAATAATCGGCCGGCAAAAGACCCTTTTCTACATCTTCGCCTACCAGATTGCAAAGAATACGCCTGAAGTATTCGTGACGGGGATAAGACATGAAACTTCTGGAATCGGTGAGCATACCTACGAAACGACTGAGAAGACCCAGCGACGAGAGGGTGTTGAGTTGTCTCTCCATGCCCTCTTTCTGATCGAGAAACCACCAGGCAGCGCCAAACTGAATCTTCCCCGGCACACTGCCGTCCTGGAAATTGCCTGCCATAGTGGCTACCAGCTCATTGTCAGCCGGATTCAGATTGTACAGGATGGTCCTGGTCAGTTTTTCACGACTGGCGAGACGGTCCAGAAAACGGCTCATCTTTCTTGCCACCGGCAGATCATCGATGGAGTCAAATCCCGTATCCGGCCCCAGTTTCTTATACATCAGGGTGTTGTTGTTGCGCATGGCCCCGTAATGGTACTGTTGTACCCAGCCCTTCTCGTAGTCCATCTCCGCAAAAGCTGTCAATAACGCGGTTTTGATCTTTCCTGCTTCTGATAAAGACACTTTTTCCCCTTTGCGGACTTTCAGGAAGATTTTGTCCACTTCCTTTTCCGTATATTCTTCGGCATAGAACGTGTCTATCCCGTGATCGGAGAGACGGCAACCCCGCTCGTTGAAAAAGTCATGTCTTCTGCTGAGTGCTTCCAGCAGATCCCGGTAGCCGGAGATCTCCGTATTCGCAGCCTCAGCCAGTTTATTGAGATAGGCATTGTAGGATTCCGGATCTTCGACGGCCATGGCTTTGTCGGGACGGAAAGCCGGATAAACCTTAACCCTGTGAAAGTCTGTCCATAGCTTTTCATGATATTCCAGAGAGTCTGCCGGGTCATCGGTAGTACACACCACCTCCACGTTCATTTTTGTCAGAAGGTTCCGGCAGGAGTAGTCCGGTTGTTGCAGTTTACTGTTGGCAATATCCCATATTTTTTTTGCCGTATCCGGGTTGAGCAGGTCCGTGATCCCGAAATATCTTTTTAATTCCAGGTGTGTCCAGTGATACAAAGGGTTACGTAAGGTGTGAGGTACTGTTTCTGCCCACTTTTCAAACTTCTCCCAGGGCGAAGCCTCCCCGGTGCAGAATCTTTCATCCACCCCGTTGGTGCGCATAGCCCTCCATTTGTAGTGATCTCCTGCCAGCCAGATCTCCTGCAGATCCCGGAAACGATGATCTTCGGCAATGTCCTTTACCGGCAGGTGACAGTGGTAGTCAATGACAGGCTGCGACTCGGCATAGTCATGATATAACCGTTCAGCCGTTTTATTCTGTAATAGAAAATTCTCGTCAAGAAATGATTTCATGATCAATGCGTTTTGTTTTAGAGATTAAATCCCCTCCCTGCTCCATGGGGAGAGGGAGAGGCAGGTAGCTATGCAGTATAGGTTGTTGAAGCGGTATCTCCTCCGTGGCCCGTCCAGTTGGTGTGGAAGAACTCACCCCGTGGCCTGTCTAAGCGTTCGTACGTGTGTGCGCCGAAATAGTCGCGCTGTGCCTGTAGCAGGTTGGCCGGCAGACGATCGGTACGATACCCGTCGAAATAAGTAAGGGCAGCGGCCATGGAAGGAACGGGCAGACCGTTAAGCAGAGCCATACTCACCACTTTGCGCCAGCTCGTCTGGGCTCCTTCGACGATGGATTTGAAATATGGATCGAGGATCAAATTGGCCAGGCCCGGATTATTGCGGTAGGCCTCAAAGATTTTATCAAGGAAAGCGGAACGGATAATACATCCTCCTCTCCATAACTGGGCGATGCGTCCGAAATCAAGATCCCAGCCATAGGTTTTGGCAGCATCACGCATCAGGGTGTACCCCTGGGCGTAAGAGATGATCTTGGAAGCGTATAAAGCTTTGCGCAGCTCTTCGATAAAAGCTTTCTTATCTCCTTCAAAAGCAGGTTGCGGCCCCTGCAGTTCTTTGGAGGCAGCTACCCTTTCTTCCTTCTGTGCCGAGAGAGCCCGGGCAAATACCGACTCAACGATCAGGGTCAGGGGCACGCCTTCATCGAGGGCGGCGATGCCGGTCCATTTGCCGGTGCCTTTTTGTCCTGCTGCATCCAGAATCTTTTCCACCAGCGGCTCACCGTCCTGATCCTTAAAAGCCATAATATCTGCAGTGATGCCGATAAGATAACTGTCCAGCTCTCCCTGGTTCCATTCGGCAAAGACCTCATGCATCTCATCCGGGGTCATCCCCAGCAGTTTTTTCATGATAAAATAGGCTTCCGATATCAACTGCATGTCTCCGTATTCGATGCCGTTGTGTACCATCTTGACGAAATGACCTGCCCCGTTATCGCCTACCCAATCGGCACAGGGGGTGCCGTCTTCCACTTTGGCGCTGATCTTCTGGAATATGTCTTTAACGTGGGGCCAGGCTTCCCTGGACCCGCCCGGCATCAGGGAAGGCCCGGTCAGCGCACCTTCTTCACCTCCCGACACCCCGGTACCGATGTATAAAAGACCTTTGCTTTCCACATATTTTGTGCGACGGATGGTGTCGGGGAAATGGGAATTACCTCCGTCGATGATGATATCGCCCGGTTCCAGAAGAGGGATCAGCTTTTCAATAAAGTCATCCACCGGTTTGCCGGCTTTCACCAGCATCATCACTTTGCGAGGACGCTCCAGCGATTCCACCAGCTCCTCCAGGGTATGGGCTCCGATAAAGTTCTTTCCTTTCCCTCTGCCGTTAAGAAAATTGTCCACCTTCTCCACGGTACGGTTAAAGACAGCTACGGTAAAACCTTTGCTCTCCATATTGAGAACAAGGTTCTCGCCCATAACGGCAAGACCAATCAATCCAATATCTGCTTTCTTTTTCATAGTTTTTTATTTTTTATGACGTTAAAACCCAGGGTTTCGAATATTTTGTGTAAGGTCTTATTTTCTTTTTTCATTGCTATAGAATAATTATGAAATTCTCTTCTCACAGGATAATTTCCCCGCAGGTATTCAAATTGTCCGGGTTGGTTTCTGAGATTATTATCATCCCTTTCTATGGGGTAGGTGTGCAGGATGGCATTTGATATTATTTCCTGCAGGTCAGTCTGATGATCCGTCAGGGTTATAACGGGATTTTCCGGCGGGGGTATGTTGTCGGGATACCAGGTGGTCAGAGGCAGGCCGAAAAAGCGGGAGAGAGCCTGTACGGACATGGAAGTGCCGTTGGCTTTGCCGTCAGCGGAATACCCGGCAATATGCGGTGTGGCAATGTCGGCAACTTGCATAAGAGAAAGATCTATGTCCGGTTCGTGGTTCCATACGTCCAGTGCCAGTCCTTTCAGGTGCTCCGAACGCATGGCTTCTTTCAATACCGCATCTTCCACCACCGGGCCCCGGGAACTGTTTATCAGGATGGCTCCCGGTTTCAGGCGGCTCATAAAAAGCTCGTCTACCATGCCCAGGGTTTTGTCTTCCCCGGTTTTGTTCAGCGGTACATGTAACGTGACAATATCGGCTTCCTGTAAAAGCCGGGTGAGGGAGACAAATGCGGCAGGCCCCTCTTTTCGCTGACGGGGCGGGTCATTAAGCAGGATGTTCATCCCCAGCGCGCCGGCCATATGTGCAACTTTTGAGCCTACATGTCCCACTCCTATGATCCCCAGGGTAGTGTCTCTGAAACGGATCCCCCTGTTGCGTCCCAGCCAGGCCAGAACGGCTGCGATGTACTGCATCACCGAGCCGGAGTTACATCCCGGCGCATTGGTCCAGCGGATCCCTTTTTCTGCCAGGTACGCCGTGTCAATATGATCATACCCGATGGTGGCTGTAGCGATGAACCTGACCGGGGTCCCCTCCAGCAGATCCCTGTTTATTACCGTGCGGGTGCGGGTAATCAGGGCATCCGCATCCATTAGATCCTGGCGGCTGATCTTTGCCCCGGGCAGATAGTTTACTTCCGCATATGGTTCCAACACCCCTTTTAAAAATGGGATCTTATCGTCTGCAATGACTTTCATTTTTTTGCATAATAGGTTTTGACTATGTCCTCCAGCACACGGTTGGTGCGGGCAGCCGATACCCCCGTACTCGGACACAATCCCCTGCCTTTTCCCTGCAGCTCTTCCACTACGGTCTTGATCAGGTTGAACTGTATATTCTCCGGATTCTTATAACGATATTCCGTGGTACCCGTTCCGGTGATCAGCCTTACGGGGATGGTTTCGTAGGTGGAAAAATGAATGGATCCTTCCGACCCGTAAATGGTCAGGGTATCGGTCTTGTCTTCCGGGGCGGCGGTAAAATGCCACATACCCTGGCCCAGGACCCCTGTGTCAAAAGTAAAATCAGCCACCACCGTATCTTCTGCTTCGTACAATCCGGCCATATTGGTGACCACCGATTGCGTCTTTTTTACGGGACCGAAAAAATAATCCAGAATATCGAACTGGTGAGAAGCCAGGTCATAGAAATAGCCGGCGCCCGATACCTCAGGGATCACGCGCCAGGGGGGGTTGTGACGGTCCAGGTCCTCCCGGCGGGGAGGCAACAACAGATGCAGGGATACCAGTCTGGGGGTGCCTATCTTTCCGGTTTCCAGCCATTCCTTGATTTTCAGGAACCCCGGCAGTCGCCGGCGATAGTAGGCCACAAAGAGCGGCATACCGGTCTCTGCCGAGACACGGTTCATTTCCAGACATTCCTTATAGGTACGGGCCATGGGTTTTTCGACATATACCGGTTTACCAGCCCGCATAGCTTCGATGGCATACTGCGCATGCGTTGACGGAGGCGTAGCAATATACACGGCATGGACCTCCGGATCACGGATCAGGTCAGAGGCCTTGTCATACCATTTAGGTACTCCATAATGCCGGGCATAGCCTTCGGCCAGCTTTGCCGTACGCCGCATCACAGCGACCAGCCGGGAGCCTTCCACCTTGTTGAAGGCAGGCCCGCTCTTTTTCTCGGTTACTTTGCCGCAACCAATGATACCCCAGTTGATCTGTTTCATAGGGATGGGTTTAGAAATTTCTCTTTTTCAGCCCATAATCCCAGGGCCGGATTGGAAATAAAAAATATCTCCTCCCCGTGGGGGAGGCTGTTGAATCCGTCTTTCAGGATATGAATGTTATATTTTTTCTCCATCTCAGCAGGGTTGCCATAGCGGAAACCTGCACGTTCCACCTCTTCTCTGGTGAGGTGCCCGGGACAGTATGTGATGTGAAATCTTCCTTCGGAGGATCCGTGAATCAGGTGGGCGGCAGCAGCCAGATTGTCAGCCAGGTCACGGTTGTTTTCCACCTGGTTCAGGGTAATGTCCGTACCGAAATAACCGTATTTGCGTATCAACCGGTCTATCTCCCTGTCCTCGCCGAACTCCCGCACTCCGGGAGCCAGAATGATCAGCTCCCCGTCATCAGCCAGGGCCATGCGTGTGCGGTAGATGGCTTTGTTGCCCAGCCAGGTGCTTTTATATTCCTGAGGATCCAGATATACAATCACCTTTTTCAGCGGCTTGTCAAGAAGTTTAATATTGACGCTGGCAGAAAGCTCTGCAGCCCGGTAAAAGGTCTCGTCATCATTGCCAATAAACAAACCGCGCGTAACCAGCCGGTCTTTCTCGTCCCTGCCGATCACGGTGAGAACATACAATACCGGAGGCAACAGGGAACCAAACATCTCAGAAGCTTTGTTCAGTACGGCTCTCACCGGATTGTCAGCCCGTCCCATGATCCGCTCCATGCCATAGACAGCACCCAGAAAATGGCTTTTGTTGATTCCTTCATATCCCCCTGTACCCACAAAAATATTTTTATTGTAGTTGGCCATGCCGATCACTTCGTGGGGCACCACCTGCCCGGGAGAAAGAATCAGGTCGTGCCCTCCTTCCTTCAGAAGACGGTTCACCTGGGCCGGCCAGTCGAAGGAGAGTTTTCCACGGGTGATCTCACGGATATAATCCCCGGGAACCTGGCCCAGGGTAATGACATCCCTGCGCCAGTTGTGTTCGCGGAACAGGGAGAGCGGGACATCCCCGAACATCGCTTTGATCTGTTCCGGCGTCATAGGCGTGTGGGTGCCCAGTGCCGGGAGGATGTCGGTGAGAGCCCGGCCGAAATATTCCCGGGCATAGCGGGTGAGCTCGCCGGCACGAGAATGGAAACGTGTCATGTCGGGCGGGATGGCCAGTACCTTGTGAAACCTGCCGGCCTTGTCCAACGCTTCATAGAGACCTTTCCTGAGATCATCAGGGCTTAAAACGGTTTTTTCAGAACCGGCTTCAAAATAGATCATACGTGTAAAAATTAAAACGAACAATTTCAAAAAACAACCTCACTCCCTGATCTCCGGTAGCCCCAAAAAGCACCAAACTACAAAAACCGGTCATCGTGCCTGAATGGGATTTGAAGGTTGAGAATTCATTTTTTCCAGTCCGGTTCTTCCGGTAGATACGTATTAAATTCTTCCACCAGTGTCTCCTCATAATCTCCGGCATAAGTGCCTTCGAAAAACCTGCCCAGCGCTTCCTTGTGGAATCGTTCCCATGATGCTTCTTCATGGCCGGGGTTGACGGGAAAGAACAGCACCCCGTTGGCGCGGGCTGCTTTCATATCGCCCGGAGCATCTCCTACCATCAGGATGTGGTCATCTGCATATTTCCCTTTGGCGGCCAGGGCCAGGTGCTCCGTTTTGGTGCCGTATTCCTGGCCGGCGATGATTCGCACGAAGCCTGCTATGCCGTTTTCTTCCCACTCTCTCACCAGGGCTTCTACCGGAGTCTGTGAGACCACCATGGCATCGGCCTTGTCCCGGATGATTTCCAGGGATTCGCGTACTCCGGCGAAAGGTTTGAGCCCTTTTACCCACATGCCGATCTCTTCATTTACCTTCTCCGACCATTCCAGCACCCGGTGGATCATGGCATCATCGGTGTGCGAGGCATATTTCTTCAGGGTGGGATTCCCCAGTTTGGTTTCTTTCCGGGTCCAGGCTCTCAACGATGAGAAATCGGGGACCTCCAGGCCGCGGGAGGCCACCTCGGGACGGTCAGACAGTAAACGTGCAAATTCCAACAGGGCCAGGAAACGGTTGATGCCACGGGTGCGGGAGTAAAGATTGACAAACTCCCAGGTCTCACGGGCAACTTTCGAAACCGGTAACAACCCGAAATACCGAAGCACATTGGGACAGAAAAATTCTTTCTGTTTAGGCTCCATCGAGTCGAACACACATCCGTCCGAATCAATGCCGATAAAAAAATCCTTTTCGGGTTTTAAGTCTTTAAGCATTTGTTGATGATCCATGGTAGAAAATTATGAATTATGAATTATGAGTTAAGAATTTTGAATGTTTTTGTTTTTTGAGGTTTTTATGGCTTTTGAAAAAATGGATATTAGTTCCAGGTTTTCTTTAATTGCAATATCAATTTCTTCGTTAAGCCCATTAAAGTCTAACTTCTTGATTATCCTTAATGAAATATAAGTTTCACGTAATTCCTTCAGACATACACTCATCTTATGTATGAAATCTTTTAAAGATTCTGAGGATTGAACTTCACCATAATGTATTGCAGGAGAACTTCCTGATCGAACCAATTGATTGCTAAGATTATTTCCCCGGAAAGAATTGTGGATTTTATCTGCAATTTTTATTATCATAACTGCAAAATCAATTACCCTTTCTTCCAGATCATAATTATCGAAAGTTTTCATAATTAAAAATTTATTTATTCATAAATCATAAATCATCATTCAAAATTCATTTTAAGCGTAGGCCTGAGGGATATACTTTTTCAGTTTTTGTTCGGCAAAGATGGGTTCGAAGCGGGTGAACCGCTGAATGCCGTTCACCAGGGGTACGGAGGGCCAGTCGTTGCCGATGAGGGGCCGGACGTATTCGAGGAAGGCATCCGTCACATCCCTCCTGTTTCCGGCGATCCATTTGTCAGGGAAAGTACGTTCGGAAAGGGCTACTTTTTCCAGCGGCACCTTATCGTAGTGTACGGTGTAGACGGGTCCCGGATCCCTCAGGATCGTGGCCATCCAGCCGTTGCCGTCATGCAGGGCGATCTCTACCGCCTTTTTCCCCACCTGATAAGCTTCATCCAGGTCTATGGTAGAGGCATAGATAGCCGTATCACGCTGGTCGGTGCCCATCACCTGACCACGGGCGGCTCCCCGGGCTTTCAGTCCTTTTTCGTTCAGGTAGTTGATGATGGTCTGATACACCGTTATTTTAGTAGCTCCGAAGTTGGTATGTCCGAACGAGTCCTTCACCTCTCCCTGATCTCCTGCATCAAAGCCTTCGCTCACCACCACCAGACAACGGCCGTCCTTTTTCAGTTGGTCGTTGACGTGGTCTGCCAGTTCGGGCAGACTGACGCCCGACTCAGCCAGGTATATCTGCAAAGGCGTTTTTCTTTCGGGGTCTGCCAGACGGGCTGCCGCCGGAATGTATCCGATCTTGCGGCCCATGGCTTGCAATACCAGCACCGGGTCGGCAGGCGAAGAACCCCGGTTCTCCTCTTCTGCGTTCTGCACAATGTGACTCCAGTAACGAGCCACACTGCCATAGCCGGGTGTATGGTCGATCAGCTTGAACTCGCTGTCACCCACATCATTGTCAATCGTCTTGGGAACGCCCACGGCAATGACATCCAACCCTTTGTCCCGGCAGATCTCACTGACTTTATAAGCTGTGTGCTGAGAGTCGTTACCCCCGATGTAAAAAAAATATCCTACATTATGCGCACGGAATACTTCCACAATACGTTCAAAATCCTTCTCCTGATGCTCTTTCAGCTTGTAACGGCAGGTGCCGATGCTGCCTGCTGCCGGAGTGTTTTTCAACAACGCAATCTCTTCCTCTTTTTGGGCCGACAGATCCAATAATTCTTCTTTCAGCACCCCTTCGATCCCATGCCATCCGGCATAGAGTGTGCCGAAATGACCGGGATACGCCCTGCAGGCCTCAATGATCCCGCGTAAGGAGTTGTTGATGACCGGAGAAGGCCCTCCGGACTGTGCGACGATAACATTTTTTTTCATTCCTTTCATGTTCGTAAAGTCTTTTAAGTGCCTTATCTCTGATATGATTCCGTAAATCCTTTTGTTTGAAGTTCAGGTGTGATTTTCTCCTTCATGGAAATCCGTTGACTTTAACTGTATCCGACATTGGGATTTTACACGCCCGAGTAAGCGTTAAAACCTCCGTCAATCGGAACGGTCACGCCCGTAATGAAGCTGGCCATGCCTGAGAGCAGGAAGGCTACCGTGCCGTGGATCTCCCCGTAATCTCCGAATCTTCCCATGGGAGTGTTCATAATGATCTTGTTGCCGCGGGGAGATAGTTCTCCCGTTTTTTCATCAAAAAGGAGAAAGCGGTTTTGTTCTCCCACGAAGAATCCCGGTGCTACGGCGTTTATGCGGATGTTCTTTTTGGCCAGATGTACGGCCAGCCACTCGGTCAGGTTGGTGACGGCGGCTTTGGCGGCGGAGTAGGCCCCCACACGTGTCAGAGGACGCAGGGCACTCATGGAAGAAAAATTAACCACGGCGCCGCTGCCCAGATCCAGCATATCCCTGGTAAATACCAGCGTAGGGAGCAGGGTGCCGGAAAGGTTCAGGTCAAAGACCCAGCGGAACCCTTCTATGTCAAGACCATAGATGGATTTCTCCAGATCCTGTTCCGATACCGATTCCAGAAACTCCGCCTCCGTAGTGCCCTTGGGAGAGTTGCCTCCGGCAGCGTTGATCAGAAAATCCACCTTTCCGAATTCTTTATGAATGGCCTCTGCGGCCTGCTCAAGGGATTCTTTCTCCAGGACATTGGTTTTGATACCGACGGCAGGAGTGCCCGTTTCACGTTTGACCTGTTTAGCCACTTCCTCAGCACGTGCCCCGTTCAGGTCCAGAATGGCCATGCGTACACCCCTGCGCGCCAGAAACTCCGCCAGCGAAGCACCGATGGCTCCTCCACCCCCGGTCAAAACACAAACTTTTCCTTTCAGATCATCAAAATTAAGTGGTTTCATATAGTGATTTTTTTATAGGTATGGACAGGGAATAATCAGGGATGACACCTTTCCCTCATCTTAAAAATCCGAATAATCCTGGTAATTTTCCTTTACCACAATTTCTATGGGCATGGAGTGGTTTTTTTCCACCTTTCTCTTTCTGACCAGATGGTTGAAGAGAGCCATAATCCCTTCGTGGCCCTGGGCCATGGGTTTCTGACACAGCAGAACATCAATAATCCCTTTGTTCAGATACGTTACGTTGTCAGGTGTCAGGTCATAACCGACGAAAAGGACATTATCCTTGCCGATTTTCTGAAGACTCCGGGCCACCTTATGGGCCGAAGAGGTGACAAACAGGCCCTGCGTTTTGTGATGCAGTCTTTCATAAAGGGTGTGTGTAAGCACCAGCTCTTCTTTGGGATCTATGGTCAGACTTGTCAGTGTTCCCCTGAAATGGTGGTTTTCCATAAACTGCTTCAATCCTTTCTCCCTGTTTTTCAGATGTACATGGTTTTCCAGATCGGAGGAGAAATTGACAATGATCACTTCTCCTTTCTTTTTCAGGTGAAACCAGATCAAACGGCCGGCAAGATATCCGCTGCGAAAGGAATCCTGTCCGAAATAACTGAGGTACCGGGTGTCCTCCACTTTGGAGTCAATGAAAACAAAGGGGATATCGTAGGATTCCAGTTTCCGGGCCAGATCCCGGGCTTCGCGGTGAAACAGCGGAGCGATCAGGACCCCGTCCGGTTTCTCCAGTAAAATATTAAGGGACTCCTGCCTGAACGATTCTTCATTTTCCTGATCGTAAAAATAGGACTTTACCCGCACCCGGTAACCCGACAGTTCGTCGGCTGCTTTTCTGATCCCGTCCAGGGGCGTTTTCCAGTAAGAATTGTCTCTTTTGGGCTTCGGTGTAAAAGTCGCAAAAACAAAAGCCTTGTCTGAGGCCAGCCGCTGTGCCAGAACATTGGGCTCGTAATCCATCTCCCGGCATATGGCAAGAACCTTCTCCCGGGTACGCTCCGATACCCTGCCACGATTGTGAATGACACGGTCTACCGTCCCAATGGACACATTGGCTTTTTCTGCGATGTCTTTGATACTTACCTTTTTCATTATATTGCAGTATTATAGCTGGTTTTATTGCAAAGATACAACATATTTTTATTTGCGTGTACGTACACGCAAAATTTTTTAAAAGAAGTATGGTTCATCTGCATTATGCATTTTTTACGGGATGCAAACTGTAAATTGAGGAAACGTCATAACTTTTGAAAAAAAAGTTTAGGTTGAGGTGGAATAAAAAAATTTCGGTTGAAGAAATTTCTTTATTTTGGTCTATGATTTCATATTCTTAATTTGTTTAAAGGAGGATGTATAAAAACCGGCTATTATTTGTTGCTGTTTCAGTATCTTTTTTAGGATTGCTGAGTTGCCATATGCATACAAAACAACCGGTGAAGCCCAACATACTGTTTTTCTTTGTGGATGACCTGCGGCCCGAACTGCATTGTTACGGCGACTCACTTATCCGGAGTCCTAACATGGACAGGCTGGCACGGCAGGGGATCCTTTTCAGGCATGAATTTGTCACGGTGCCTACCTGTGGAGCTTCGCGCTACAGCATGCTTACCGGATCTCTGCCACGGAACAGGGGGGCCCTGTCCAACGATGCCTGCCGGCATTTTATCGGTGAGGCAAAAACACATGACGTACCCGAGACATTTATCGAACGCTTGCGTAATCACGGTTATTATACGGTGGGCATCGGGAAGATAAGTCACTACGCTGACGGGAAGCTGTATCCCTACCTGGGAGACCCGGAAGGAGCCCCCCTGGAACTGCCGCACAGTTGGGATGAGATGTTGTTTGATGCCGGTAAATGGGGCACCGGATGGAATGCCTTTTTCGGATATGCCGATGGGAGCAACCGCAATACGAGAAAAAATGAGGTGAAGCCTTATGAGTGTGCTGAGGTGCCGGATAGCGGCTATCCTGACAGACTGACAGCGCAACTGGCCGTCCAAAAGCTTCGTGAACTGGCCGGAAAAAAACAACCTTTCTTTTTGGGTGTGGGCTTTTTCAAACCACACCTTCCTTTCAATGCTCCCGAAAAATACTGGAAGCTGTATAACGAAAACAAGCTGCCTCTAACCCCTTCGCCTGATATTCCCCGGAACGTTAACCCGGCCAGCCTGCATAACAGCGGAGAGTTCAACGCATACAAGCTGGGGGAAGAACATCCTACGCTGGAAAATCCGGTCTCGGATGCCTACGCCCGAAAACTCCGGCATGCTTATTTTGCTGCCATCAGTTATGTGGATGCGCAGGTGGGAAAAGTCCTCGGTGAACTGGACCGGCAGGGACTGGAGGACAATACCATCGTGATCTTATGGGGTGATCATGGCTGGCATCTGGGCGATGACCGGGTGTGGGGAAAACATACGATCTTCGAATGGGCCCTGCGCAGCGCTTTTATGATGCGGGTGCCGGGCATGAAACAGAATGCTGTCTGTGACAAGATCGTCAGCTCGGTAGATATTTATCCTACCTTGATGGAGTTATGCGGTATCAGGGATACGCTTCCTGTCGACGGAAAAAGTTTTGTCCCTTTATTAAAGCATCCGGATGATCCCCACTGGGATGAGGTAGCCTATAGCTACTTCCGCCGGGGCATCTCCATGCGGACCTCCCGCTACCGGCTGACTCATTATTTCAGAAACGCCCGGCCCGTTACCGAATTGTATGACCACCAGGCCGATCCTTATGAAAACCGGAACATCGCCTCTGCCCGGCCGGAACTGGTGGATAGCCTGATGAAGATATGGGAAAAAGGAAATACGGGACTGTTTGGAATGATGAACCACGGTCAATGAAGGGCGAACAGGGGCGTAGAAATGAAAATGTACAGATCCTGAAGGCACGCAGACAGGCATGGGCGTGGACATTGGCGTAGGGCGAAGCCCTGGGTGAGGAGAGATTGATAAACATGTTATATCCCGTAAGGGCGGAGGCAGATACAGATGAAGGTTGAGGGATAAGGGCATTGGGGTGGTAAAGACAAGTCTGCCTTGTCTCACAATAAGAGAGTGTATTACAAAAAATTATATATCATGAAAAAACAAGTACTTTTAGTGTGTATGATCCTGGGGATCCACATTGCCCCCTCTTTTACCCAGCAAAACAAAAACATTTATCATGACGGGTGGATCGATCTCAATAAAAATGGGAAAAAGGATGTGTATGAAGATTCATCTCAACCTATAGATAAGAGAGTTAAGGATTTGCTGTCACAAATGACCATGGAAGAAAAGACCTGTCAGCTGGCTACCCTGTACGGCTATAATAAGGTGCTGAAAGACGAGCTGCCGACACCGGAATGGAAAAATGAGATATGGAAAGAAGGGATTGCCAACATCGATGAGCATCTGAATGGCGTCAGGACAATCAGTCAGTACTGTTATCCTTTTTCACGGCATGCTGAAGCCATCAATACGGTTCAGCACTTTTTTATTGAACAAACGCGTCTGGGTATTCCTGTGGATTTTACCGATGAAGGCATCCGGGGTATCTGTCATTACAAAGCCACCTATTTTCCGGCCCAGATCGGTGTGGCCAGCACATGGGACAAAGCGCTGGTACGAAAGATCGGCGAGGTGACCGGCCGGGAAGGCCGGGCCCTGGGGTACACCAATGTCTATTCGCCGATTCTGGGACTGGCCCGTGATCCGCGATGGGGACGCTTTGTGGAAACCTACGGGGAAGATCCTTATCTGGTTGCTCAATTGGGCAAACAGGAAGTGCTGGGGCTGCAGAGTCAGGGAGTCGCATCCACAGCGAAACATTATGCTGTTTACAGCGTGCCGGTGGGAGGCCGTGACGGAAAGACACGTACCGATCCCCATGTAACCCCGCGAGCCGTTTGGTCGCTCTTTTTGGAACCCTTCCGGGTTGATTTTACCGAAGCCGGAGGACTCGGGACCATGAGCTCTTATAATGACTACAACGGAGTGCCTGTTACAGGCAGCCATTATTTCCTGACCACTGTCCTGCGCGAAAAATTCGGGTTTAAAGGCTATGTCGTTTCTGACAGCGATGCCCTGGAATATCTCTATACCAAACACAAAGTCTCTCCTACGTATGAAGATGCCATTGCGAGGGCTTTTCAGGCCGGACTGAATGTCCGGACAACCTTTACGAAACCGGAAGTCTTTATTATCCCTTTACGAAAAGCCATTCGGGACGGGAAGCTCCCGGAAGAAACCGTGGATAAACGCGTTTCCGAGGTGCTGCGGGTAAAATTCACACTGGGGCTGTTCGATCATCCTTATGTCAATAATCCCAAAGCAGCGGATACCCTTGTTCATTCGGAGAAGCATAAAAAACTGGCTTTGCAGGCAGCGCATGAATCCATGATCCTGTTGAAGAATGAAGGCGGATTGCTGCCGTTGAAGAAAACCCTTAAAACCATTGCTGTGATCGGTCCGGATATCGAAGAAGTGAAACAAATATCTTCCCGTTACGGTCCGCGTAATCCGGAGCTGGTAACCGTACTGGAAGGTATTCGTCGGGCTGTAACCCCTGCAACCCGGGTATTACATGCCCAGGGATGCAGGCTGACAGACCCCCATTTTCCCGAAAGCGAACTGTACCCTTTTCCACTGTCAGCAGACGAGAAAAAAATGATCGGGGAAGCAGTCCGGATTGCCAAAAAGTCGGATATTGCTATTGTGGTACTGGGCGATGATAACCGTATCTGCTCGGAAGGACATTCCCGCACTTCCCTGGATCCGGCCGGACGACAGCGTGATCTCATTCAGGCGATTTATCGTACGGGAACGCCGGTAGTGCTGGTGCTGCTGAACGGACGCCCCCTCACCATCAACTGGTGTGCGAAGCATGTGCCGGCCATTGTGGAAGCCTGGTTTCCGGGCGAGTATACCGGAACAGCCATTGCCGATGTGTTGTTCGGTATTTACAACCCGGGAGGGAAGCTGCCTGTTACCTTCCCTAAAACGGTAGGACAGATCCCTTATGCCTTTCCTTTTATGCCCGGGGCCCGCTCCGGCGGAAAATCCCGTGTTTCGGGAGCCCTTTTTCCCTTTGGTTATGGATTGAGTTATACGACATTCGCCTATAAAAACCTGACGGTTACTCCTGATACAGCCGGATTGATGAATTCTGTAAAGGTTTCCTTTACCGTTAAAAATATAGGAAACAGACCCGGGGACGAGATCGTGCAACTTTATATCAACGATGTGGTAAGTTCGGTGATTACCTATGAAAAGGTGCTGAGAGGTTTTGAACGGGTTCACCTGCAACCCGGGGAAAATAAAAGGATCTCTTTTACCCTTACACCCCGCGACCTGGGGTTTTACGGAAAAGACATGGCATTTACCGTCGAACCGGGAAGATTTGATGTGTTTATAGGCAGCAGCTCGGAAGACATCAGACTGAAAGGCAAATTCTGGTTGGAAGAGAAATAGATCTTGTGTTGCACTAAATCCTTGAACCGAAGGAGAACATTTAAATAAATATTTAAAGGCATATTTAAATATTTATTTAAATACATATATTTTAATCTGAAAAAATCCCCGGGGATTTATGTATACATCTCCTGAGGAGAGGTAAAGTTTTTGAAGAAAGTTTTGGAGGAGGTGTAATAAAAGATGTATTCCCTTAAAAATGGTGATCTGCTTTTGCCATTTTTTGATGATTTACTTTTGCGAAAATTTGGCGATTGCAAGTTCCTGCTTACACCCCCTCCCACACCAGGGGAGGGGGCTTGGGGGTGGGGTGATAACCGGGTCCGGGGGGAACGGTTGACCCCCTTCGGGGATCGGAGTCTAATGCGTTGTGTACCACCCCGTACCGGGGTGGTTATTCATATTTAGCCACTTCGTGGCTTGTGTAAAACGAGGAACCTTTTTACCGGCCAATTACTTCGTTCAGTCAGGACGTACTGCTTCGGGAACCTTTCGTTTTAATAAATTTCTTTTTTTATTAATGATGAGAAGAGTTATAATATATAATTTCGTTAACCCCATCCGGGGTTGTTTTGTGTCTAGGGATCTCCTTGTACCCCGGGTGGGACCGGGGTTATTCTCTGCGACCACTTCGTGGTCAGTACGATAAGCTACTACCCCCCCCCACCTGCACATAGAGGGGTTCCTGTAATCCAAAAGATCTCGCCTCGCCTTCGCGTAGCCGCTTCGGGCGCCTGCGCTGAAGCTTTGGCGACAGCGTGCGGAGCAAGGGAGGGGTTGAAGAATTATCCTGGAATTGCGCAACAAGGATATCGAAAAAAATCATCTACTACGCACCCGCCAACTGCCTGCTCGTTACTCATTACTTTTGGACTTATGGACTTTTAGACTTTTCGACTCCTTTCTTATCTGCGAGAAACTTCTCACGCTGATCACGTAGATTTTCGCAGAAATAGCGTAACAAAAAAAAACATAGAGAATTCTGATGCAGGGACAGGATTGGATAAAAAAGAAATTATTTATATTGACGAAAGTGTTTGTTTCAGAATCTTTTGTACTTTTATAGGAAACCTGAAAAAATTACGACCATGAAAAATGTATTGTTTGTTTTTGTTTTGGTGCCATTTCTTGCATTGGTCTCCTGTCATCCCCAGGAGAATGATAATGATACAGATATGGTTCATAATGATCTGAATACATTGTATCGTCTGAACGATGCAAAATCCCGCTCGGTGAGTCCGGAGAATTTTACCGGCGAAAAGGGAAAAGGAGGCATGGCTACCCTCAAGGAGGGGAATGCTGCCCATGCTGCCCGTGAGCTGGGACAGGGATGGAAAGTAAATCCTTATATTAACATCATGCCGGGAGATACTTTTACCCTGGCCAATATCCAGGGTCCCGGGATCATCCGGCATATCTGGATGACCCCCACCGGGATCTACCGTCTGATGATCTTACGCATCTACTGGGATGATGAGGAGAATCCTTCCGTGGAGGTACCGGTGGGAGACTTCTTCCTGACGGGGTGGGGCCAGGGCAACGAGCCGTTGGTAGCTTCACGGGCCATGTGTATTAATCCCCGCAGTGGTTTTAACAGTTACTGGCAGATGCCGTTTCGCAAAAAATGCCGTATTACCATGGAGAACAAAAGTGATAAAAACGCAAGCCTGTATTATCAGATTGACTACCAGGAGACCGGCGTACCGCAGGGTGTGGCTTATTTCCATGCTCAGTTTCGAAGGGTGAATCCGTTACCCTATAAGGAGGTCTATACCATTGTGGACGGGATCAAAGGCCGGGGGCAGTATGTGGGTACTTATCTCTCACACGGAGCTTTCAGTCCCGGATGGTGGGGCGAAGGAGAAGTGAAATTCTATATCGACGGGGATACAAAGTTCCCGACGATCTGCGGCACCGGTGAAGAGGATTATTTCAACGGATCTTATGGTTTTGAGATGCGTGCAGGCGAAAATGGCCGTGATGAGTACACCGCTTTCTCTTCTCCTTATTCAGGATTTTATTATGTGAAAGGTGTGTTTGGGAAATACCTGAGCCGGGTGGGAGAGTACCGCTGGCATATTACCGATCCTGTGCGGTTTGACCACGATCTGAAAGTGACGATCCAGGCACTGGGGTGGCAGAGCGAAGGACGTTACCTGCCTCTGCAGGATGACCTCTCTTCGGTGGCTTACTGGTACCAGACCGAACCGCACAACCCCTTCCCGCCACTCCCGTCCAGGGATAAACTGGTGATCAGGGCGCAGTAATAACATCCTCACCGGGGTTGGTGTAATAATAGATGAAAGGGAAAGAACTCTTTTGTTTTCAGGTCATCTGTAACGTACAGGAATTTATTCGTGAAAATAAGCTTCTGCCGGTATTTCCTGCAGGCCGGCTCCCGGGCCTGTCCAGGAAAGTCTGAGTTTTGGGGTACCTCCCACCTGCACGTGCCTGACCCGTATCCTGTGAAATCCTGTTTGCAGGGCGATCATGCCCCGGCGACGGGAGCCTTCGTTCAGGATAAGTCGTATATCATCAATATATAAAACACTCCCGTCTTCGGAAAAAAGATAAAAAGTGTAGGTCCCGTCCCGGGGTATCTTTATATATCCCGAATATTCCACTCCGTTTTTGTCATCCATCCTGAAACCCATATCGGAGCTGATGACAGGCACGATACCTTTTTTCAGAACCGGATACTGGAACATCTGATCAACACTCCGGCACACCCATACCTCCCGGTAAGCATACCGTACTCCCGGTTGCGGATTTTTTACCGGCAAGGGGGGCAGCGGGGTGAGCTTCCGCAGGGTGAGAGAGGAGGTATAGGAGGGTAAAAAGCCTTCTCTGAAAGCTTTGGCTTTAACGATAACGGTTGTATCTATTCCGAATTCCCCCTTGTAAGGGAAAGACGTGCTATCCGGTTCACTTCCGTCGGTGGTATAAAAGATACCGGCATCCTTATCCCCGCAAGAGATACTTACAAAACATCTCTTATCAAAAGTGATCACCCCGTCCGGTGAAATGTGCCGGTCCTTTACGGTGAGGACGGGCATGGGGGCATCCTTGTATGACAGGGAATAAGGCCGGTCTGTCTTTCCGGTGGCCCACGCCGTGTCAGGTTCCGGTCCCATGGTGAAGATCATGGTACCCCCCTGCATGATATCCTCGTGCTTCAGGTATGATTTGTTATAGGGCAGGCCGTTCAGGGTGACCGACTGAATATAAACATTTTCCGGAGAATTATTACGGGCGATAATCCGGAAATCTTTCCCGTTTTCCAGATGAATAACAGCCTTGTCAAGCAAGGGGGATCCGATGACATAATAATCCATGCCGGGGGTGACGGAATAAAAGCCCATGGCACTGAGAACGTACCAGGCCGACATCTGCCCTGCATCGTCATTGCCGGCCAGTCCTGCCGGACCGGTACGGTATTGGGTTTTCATGATTTTTCTGACCATCCTTTGGGTTTTCCAGGGTACGCCGGCAAAATTATACAGATAAGCCACATGGTGGGAGGGCTCATTGCCATGGTAATACTGTCCGATCATCAGGGAGGAAGTTCTTCGCTGGTAGGTTTTTGGATTGTGGGTGGTAAAAAAACGGTCAAGCCAGCGTTCAAACGCATGGTCTCCGCCCATCAGCCCGATCAGTCCCTGTATATCCTGGGGCACAAAGGTCGTATATTGCCAGGCGTTACCCTGGGTGTAATTACGGGTATAATCCATGGGGTTAAAATCCTTCAGCCATTGATGATTACTGTCTTTGGGGCGCATAAAACCGCTCTTTTGGTCATAGAGGTTCCTGTAAAAATTGGCCCTGTGGCTGAAATAACGGTATGTTGCCTTATCAAGATCTTTGGCCACTCTGGCTACAGACCAGTCGTCATAAGCATATTCGAGGGTACGCGAAACCGCCTGGTACGTATCCTCATAGGGCAGGTATCCGAAAATGTTGTATGTCTCTCTGGTACCATAGGGGAGGGTGGCCAGGGATTTCATCCCCTCCAGCATTTTTTTTGCCTCCTTCACCCGTATTCCCTTTGCCCAGGCATCGGCAATGACCGGCAAAGAATGAAAACCGATCATGATAGGCAGATCGTTGCCGGACAACTCGAAGACGGGCAGGCTCCCTGCATGGATGTATCTTTCGAGGAAAGTATTCAGGAAATCTTTCGTTTTGTTTTGGTTGATAAGGGTAAACAGAGGATGTAATCCGCGGAAGGTGTCCCACAGCGAGAAATTGGTATAGACGGAGAAACCCTTGGCTTTGTAAACTTTATGATTTGTGCTGCGGTATCTTCCGTCCCGGTCCATGTCCAGCGATGGCAGGATACAACAATGGTAGAGGGCGGTATAAAAGAGCGTATCCAGGGTGGGATTACGGGTCTCTGCCTCAATCTTGCCGAGCTCCCGCTGCCAGGCCTGCCGGCTGTCTTTCCGGATGGCATCGAAATTCCGGTCCCGGGCTTCCTGCAGATTGTTCCGGGCGCCTGCAATGCTTACCTTTGAGATAGCCAGCTTTATCTCTGTTTTGTGCTTATGGTAAAAACGGAAAAAGGCTTTGACCTCTTTGCCGCTGGCAGCCAGCAAACTGTCTGACGTTTTTCCGTTGAACCACAGGGTATGTTGATCGAAAGGCTCCGAGAACTCGGCAGCAAAATAAAGCGTCTGATAATCTCTCAGTCCGCCCCGTGATTTCCGGAAACCTTCAATGCGGTTTCTGCCTGTGATTTTCAAATACGACGAGTCGGGTGTGTCATGAATGCCGTGGGTAAGGTCCAGGAGGATGCCGGCCGTGTCGGTGTTGTGCCAGGTGTACCGGTGTACCCCTACCCGCTTTCCGGCGGTAAGTTCGGCCGTGATATGGTCGTCTTTCAGCAACACGCGGTAATAGCCGGGAGTAGCGTATTCATCACGATGGGAGAAAGCCGAGCGGTATCCGCGGGTGGGGTTGCCGGCATCGCCTGGTTGCCAGTGCGGTTTTCCGGCCATGGGCATGAATAGAAAATCCCCGCCGGCACCTCTCCCCGTACCGCTGTACCGTGTATGACTGAAGCCCAGGACCGAGGAATCGGAATAGTGATAACCGGTGGCATAGTTGTCGCCTGTTACCCGGGTGTCGGGACAGAGCTGTATCATGCCGAAAGGATATACTGCTCCCGGAAAGGTATGGCCGTCAGAACCGGTGCCGATAAAAGGATCAACAAAATCTACCGGATCTTTTCCCGGCCTCTCACAGGAGAAAACCAGCAGGGTAAAGCACCAGAGAAATAACCAGGCTGGACGGCCGCCTCTGAAAGGGATATCCCGGATTCTCCTTTTGGGCATTTCCGTCTCGTTCATCGGTTATCCTTCTTCAATCATTATTGTTCCTTCCTGGTCTTCCTTGAATTTAAGATGAAAATAAATCAAAACGGTGAAAACAGGTACCAGCGGTGTGATCAGTGCGGTTAATAGCGAGTTAAGGATAAGGTATACGGGTTGGTTTAGAAGTTGAAACGAATTGGTTGCGGCAGAAGTGTCTTCAGCAGGGTGTAGCATATTGAAGAAAAATCCTCCGGCATAGGGCGCCATGGCAATGGCTCCGAAAATCAGTGAGAAAAGCATATAGATGAGATAAAAAATGATCAGGAAGCCCAGAATCTGCCAGAAATCTTTTAATACCAGACGGAAGCTTCGTTTGATCGTTTCCCAGATTCCCGTTTCTTCCACAATCAGGATGGGGGTGATGGGTACGAGGCATACGCCCAGGAAGATAGCCGCCACAACAGAGCCGATGATCAATGCCAGAATACCGATCATGGTTCCCAGACCAATGATCATGGATGCCAGCAGGGTGATGATCAGATATTTCAGGTAATATTTCTTAAGGATATCCATGAACATGACGCCGTGACTCTTTTCAGGTTCCAGATATTTTACAATGATGAAATAATGGAGGAAAAGATAATACAATGAATACGCGAGCCAGAAAACGAATAAATATTTTCCGAGACTGCTGAAAATCCCGGTGATAAGTTCGGGATGATCTGCGATCTGTTCCAGATTCTGGAATTTGTCTGCTATCAAAGAACCGGAGACAACATTCATCAGCAGCAGAAACAGGAAACTGTAGAAAAACAGCCAGCCGAAAAACTTCCTGTAGATCTCAACGGTATTGTTGAAAATCAGTTCAAGGGTTGTTTGTTGATAAAATGGAAATTCTTTGTAGTTCATACGTGGGTTTATTAAAAGGTTTGTCCGGATGTTTTGAAACGTTAAATATAAGATAATTGACAAAAGCAAAAAGATAATAGTTGAATTTTTCAGATTAAAATTTTTGAGAATTCAGGAACTTATTTACTTTTATCTGTACTTTGATACATATTAGGAAAAGTATAAAAATTTAATATTCTGCATGTTATAATTCAGATAAATATTACGAAATGAAAACATCACGTATCTTATTTGTAATTGCGTTATCTGGTTTGCTCCATGTTTTTTCATCCGGGCAGGTTCCGGAGTGGCCGGTATTAAAGCATTATGATGAGCATCACCTGGATAAAATTGCCTTGCCGGTAGGAGGGATAGGTACCGGCACCGTATCGCTCGGTGGCAGGGGAAATCTGCAGGACTGGGAGATCATGAACCGGCCGGCCAAGGGGTATAATCCGGGACCGGGGATACAGAGAACAGCTCCTTTTTTTGCTGTATACCTTAAGAAAGGGGATGATAAGATAACCAAAATACTGGAAGGGCCACTGCCGTTATTTGCCTATGAAGGTTCTTCCGGTGCGGTAGCAACCAATCACGGATGGCCCCGTTTCCGGCATGCTTCCTTTGATGCGGCATATCCGTTCGGACAGGTGCACCTGTGGGACTCCACGGTACCTGTCCGGGTTACAATCAAGGCTTTTAATCCAATGGTCCCCGGCGATCCGGACAATAGCGGGATCCCTGTGGCCGTGTTCCGGGTGGTATTGAAAAATGTTTCGGGGGAGAAAACCGACGCCTCCGTTTGTTATTCCATGCAGAATTTTATCGGGGAAGATGGGCATAGCGGACTGGCCATCGGAAACCGGAACGAATTCCGGGAGGAGAAGGGCTTGAAAGGGATTTTCATGTCCTCTTCAGGAGTGGATCGCGGGGCCGAACAATGGGGTACCATGGCTGTAACGACCACCGCCGGTCAGGTGAGTTACCGTACACATTGGAAACCCTGGCGATGGGGTACTTCCCTGCTGGATTTCTGGGACGATTTCAGCAGGGACGGCAAGCTGGAAGAACGCCCGGGTTTGCTGGAAAAAAAACCCATGGCTTCTCTGGCCGCATCGGTGTCCATTCCGGCCGGGGAAACACGCATCCTCGACTTTTATCTTACCTGGGACTTTCCCAACCGCAGAGCCTGGTCGGACAGCATGCTGCTGAATTACTATTCGTTACATTATCGTGATGCCTGGGATGTGATCCGGAAAGTATTGCCGGCCTTGCCTGACCTGGAAAAGAAAACTGTGCAGTTCGTACAGACCTTTTGCAACAGCGACCTGCCTGAAGCGGTGAAAGAGGCGGCGTTATTCAATACCAGCACCTTACGCACACAGACCTGTTTTCGCATCTCCGACGGGAACTTCTATGCCTGGGAAGGATGTAATGACCGTTCGGGTTGCTGTATGGGATCCTGTACCCATGTGTGGAA
>JANTHB010000025.1 GCA_024762655.1 Bacteroidales bacterium | reverse complement strand
AGAAACGCATGATTGTCTTTGATCATGTGGTTACCGGGGTACGTTACGTTAAATTTGTTGCCAAAGAAGAAAGAAACGGCCATGGCTGGACCACTTGCGCCGAGCTGAGCCCGTTTGTGCTGGGGGCTGATTTTACAGTCGACAAAACGGAAATCGGGTTGGGTGAAACGGTACATTTTACCGACAAATCAGGGATCACTCCTACTGCCTGGGAATGGTCTTTTCCCGGAGGAACCCCTTCATCCTCTACCGAACAGAATCCTGCCGTCACCTATAACGCTGCAGGTTCTTATGACGTCCAACTGATTGCCAAACCGGATCCGGGCAATCAAAGTACCTGGGATACCCTTCTGATAGCAGGGTATATCAATGTACTTGCTCCTTCCATTCCCAGAACCGACTGGGTTAAATTGTATGTTGACAGTGAACAGTCCGGACAGGTGGCTGAACACGTATGGGACGGAGACCCCTCTACCATCTGGCATACCGACTGGAGCACCACCGACCCGCCTTATCCTCACACACTGGTCATAGACCTGGGTGCCAAATACAGTATCAACGGCTTTGAGTATACTCCGCGCCCGGGCGGTGGCAACGGAACGGTGAAGGATTATGAATTCTATGTGCTGGATGAAGAAGCCATGTGGGATGATCCCAATACCTGGGGTGCTCCGGTAGCTTCCGGCGCCTGGGATGCTCCCTGGGATGCTGTTAAAAGAGTTTTCCTGGATAACCCCGTAGTCGGAAGATATCTAATTTTCCATCCCTTGTCTGAAAGAAATGGTAATAACTGGGCTTCCTGTGCGGAACTGAATGTTATGGGCACGCTCTTCGGCTCCGCTTTTTCGGCTGACAGAACAGAACTGTATGAGACCCAGAAAGTGCAGTTTACCGACCGTTCTCTTCAGAAAAAAGCATGGGAATGGACCTTTGAAGGAGGAACTCCTGCCACTTCTACCGACCAGAATCCTCTGGTACAGTATAATACTGCCGGAACCTACGATGTTACCCTGGTTACGGTAAGTCAGAACGATGAGAGAGACACCCTGGTGAAAAGCGATTATATAACAGTAAAAGCAAAACCAACTGATAAGCCTATTGATAAAGACGGTTGGTCTGTTATTGCTTTTGACAGCCAGGAAGAGCCTTACGGCAGATGGGCAACCAATGCCATTGACGGCGATCTAACTACGTTCTGGCATACCGCCTGGTCACAGGAAGAACCAGATTACCCGCATTACCTGATCATTGATCTGGGCCAGAACCAGGATATATCCGGCTTTATCTATTATCCCCGCCCCGGTGGAGGAAACGGTACCGTGGATTCCTGTATGTTCCTTACCAGTATTGACGCCGAAGTTTGGGACACCGTAGCCAAATGTAACTGGACCGGGTTGGGCAACTGGGCAGATCCCAGAAACATAAAACTTGATGCACCGGTAACAGGACGCTTTGTCAAGTTCCTCGCGCTTTCGGAAAGAAACAATAATAAATGGGCCAGCTGTGGCGAAATTGAAGTACTGACCCCTGTTACCGGGACGTACTTCGAAGGGGAACCTACCTTTATTGAATCCGGGAACAGCGTTTACTTCCTGGATATGACGGCTGGAAATCCTACTGCCTGGAGCTGGGATTTCGAATCCGGAACACCGGCTACCAGCACCGAACAAAGTCCGACCATTGCCTATAACATTCCTTACGAGGATCTTGGAAAATCTTTTGACGTTTCCCTGACTGCCAACGGAGAAACTTATACAAGGAAAGATTATGTTACCGTAAACTATAGGATTCCTAAAGTAGGTGCCGCAGTTTACATTGACACCCTGGAAATCGGGAAAGCTTATGCCGAATATAAAGATCAGCCGGAGGGAGGATATGTAAATAAGACCGATGTGCAAATTACGCTGGTAAGAGGCATGAAATATGTGGTTCGACTGGGGCAGCACAGCCCGTGGTCTGGATACTGGCGCTCGCGTGCTATGGCTGTTGACTGGGACGGAAGCCTGCATTTTGACAAGGAAACCGAAACGGTTTATAGCTCTCAGGCCGGTGTGCCTCTGTACGATACCCTGGATCTGTTTTACCTGGATGTTCCTGCCGATGCACACCCGGGACTTACACGTATGCGTGTCTGGGCTACAATTTACGGGAGCGTTGATCCTTATGGAGATGTACCCTATGGTGAAATGGAAGATTATACGGTAAATATTGTAGATTCTTCCACAGTTGCTCCTGTAGCAGCTCTGGATGCTGACACGACTGAAGTTTGTGCCGGCGGCGAAATCCATTTCAAGGATATGTCGGATAATGTTCCTACTGAGTGGGCCTGGAAGTTTGAAGGAGGAACTCCCGATACCAGTAATTTTGCCAATCCGGTGGTAACCTATAACACCCCCGGTACCTATTCCGTAACCCTGGTGGCTAAAAACAGTGTGGGTTCTGACGAGGTCACAGAAACGGGTTATATTACGGTCTATGCAGCTACTCCGGTTGTTGCCGGCGATGACATGAAAGTGTGCCCGGGTTCTGCAGTGACCCTGACGGCCACCGGTACTGACAGCCTGGTATGGAATAATGATGTCGTGAACGGCGAAACGTTCTATCCGGTTGACTCCATGGCCTATGTAGTGACCGGGTACAATGAGCACAATTGTGCCGCCACCGATACGGTCATCGTGGCTGTTTGGGATGCCGTAGATACTTCAGTTACCAAATACGGAGAAGATACCCTGATTGCCAATGCCGATCCGGATATGTATGTATTCCAATGGGTAAACTGTGATGACGGTACAGCCATTGACGGACAGACCGACAGCATTTTTGTTGCTGAACATGGCGGACATTATGCGGTAGTCGTGACGCAGGTAGATGGCGGTCAATGCTCCGACACTTCTTCCTGCTATATGATTTCCATTACCGGGATCAATGATCATTTCGGCGATGAGATCAATATATATCCGAACCCGAATGACGGTAACTTTACGGTACAGATTGGGAAGGAACATACGACCCTCAGCGTGTACAATGCAATAGGGACCCTTATCTACAAGAAAGAAGATGCTGCTACGATAGAAGAAATGTCCTTGCGTACCAAAGGCGTATATTTCATAAAGATTGAAAGGGACGGTCAGGTGGAGACCCGCAGGGTAGTGGTTCGATAAACCTTAGCCTGACTGAAACTCATAGCATGTAAAAAACCCCGGAGTAATCCGGGGTTTTTTTATAGAGATAAGATAAAGCCTATCTTATTTTAACCATTTTGATCCGGTAAACAGTCTTTTCGGGGCTTACGAGACGGATCAGATAGGTGCCCGGTTCAAAACCGCTGACGTTGTAGTTCCACAAAGTCCCCGCGCTTTCCAGAGTTCCCCGGTCAATAACTTTGCCTGTCAGCGAGTAAGTAGTATAGGTAAAATGATCTTCCGGAGGCAGGGGGATGTTCAGAACATCATTGGCAGGGACGGGAAATGCTTTGAGTTCCTGTATTTTCAATGTATGTACCGCATTGGGTTCCTGCACATAATAACAACCGGTCAGACTTATTTCCGCCACGGAAGTCCATGGGTTGCCGTTTACTTCAGATAAGGCAACCAGCCTGAAATAGCGTGCGCTCACCGGAGAGGGAAAATTAATAACCTGCGGTGCGGCAGTGTTTTCCCAGGTGCCGGTGGACACCGGGTCGCCCCAGTTGTCCTTATCATTGGAAAAATACAACTTGTATTCTGCTATCCGGCCGTTCTGACTGTCCTGGCGAGGGACACAAACGAACTTATGAATATTGAAAGTATCAGACATATCCACCTGTACTTCATGAGGATGCGGGGGGTCATTGGGATACCATTCCGTATGCCAGAACGTATTGATATCGCCATCCCAGGCATTTTCGGCAGGACGCCCGGAATGTTCACTGTCCACATAGATCTTTTTCCACTGGGATGTGGGTATCTCGGCCGGATTGTCGCAGTCATCCAGCGAAGGACAACTCCGGACATACACCATATTGTTGATGGTCCTGGAATAGGTCTGATTGTTTTTTGTAACGGTCAGTGTAACGGTAAAAGATCCCGTCTGACCGGGGACTACCTTCGGGGAACGGATGTCCGGGTTGCTCACGTACTCGGGTGCGGGAGAAAAATCCCAGTGCCACGATACCCCCTCATGATTCAGGATGGAATGATCATTAAAGGAGAGCGTGTCTTCCGTACAACCCAGGGTAGGGGTTTGTACCATCGGCGTGATGACAGGGGTGAAGTCAGGTTCTGCCAGCGGGCTTTCCCAGACGCCTCCGTTTCCGCCGATACGTATTTTGCTGTCACGGAAAAAGGGCAACCCGATATTTACGGAAAAACTGGCAGGATATTGGTTTGAGAATGTAGACCAGTCATCCGTGCCTTCTTTTCTGAAATAGGCGGTACCAGGTTTTCCCTGTGTTGCCTTGGTGAAGAGATATACCAGGTCTTTTCCGTCCGTCGTCGGTTGTATAGCCATCCCTTTCATATAAGCATCCACACTTCCGGTCCAGTTGGTCCAGGTATCTCCTCCGTCAGCGGAGCGGAATACTTTTCCTATATCCGAAGACCAGGCGCCGTTTTCTAAACAGGCATAAATCACATTCTCATTGTAGGGTGAGATCACAAAAAACAATCTGCCGTTCCAGGATGAGTTTCCGTAGCTTCCACTTGTCAGACTGGGTTTTCTCGTCCAGGTCTCTCCTCCGTTATCACTCCTGTACAGCCCGTAACCATCCACATCGGCATAGAAAACGGAGGGATTTTTGTAGCTGACATCCAGATAACGTACCCGGCCCGGAAAAGAATACAACAGATCGAAGGTAACGCCCATATCCCTGCTGATCCAGAAACCGTTTTCTTCACCCAGGTAGACCAGGTTGTAATACCAGGGATGTTGCACCATATTTCCCCGCAAACCGCCATACTGGTCCATGTTGGGATATTTACTAAAGATAAAACTGCCCTGGACGGGATCATCCGCCGATTTCGGGAGTATTCTTCCTCCGATATCATCGAAAGCAACATGGCGTTGGACCCCCTTAATAACCCATCCGGTAGGGGATTCGGCACCACCCAAACGCAGGGCAATGTCGCCATACATATCCGACACGGCAGTGTTTCCGTTATGGTAACGGCCCCCGACCGCAATATCCTCGTTCCATCCCTGGTCGAATCCCCAGAAGTCGGACCCGACAAGACCGTTTACCCGGTAATAGGTGCGAAAACTCAGATAAAAATTATCAATGGTGTAGGACATCCCTCCGTCGGTAGATACCCAGGCTTTGTTTCCGGGTAAAAGTTTCAGGTCCTGAATATCCGGATGGATCTCAAACTTGCCTCCGTATCCGCCTGTTTTCTCATAGGTTGTTCCACCGTCGGTGGATTTCCACAAGCTGCAGGTGCCGAAGAATACCGTATTGATATCATCGGGGCTGGCTTCCAGCACAAAGTCAAAATATCCCTGTCCCACGGAGAACCCTCCTAAACCTGTGTCTTCTCCTTTTTTCTTCAGATAGAAATTCCATTTGTCAGAGGTGGCATTGTAAGAACCCCGGTAAATGTAAGGATATGCATTCACTTTGTCTGTGTTTTCCCAGGCCAGCAGGGCAATGTACATTACAGCGGGGTTGGCGGGCGATACAGCCATCAAAGCCCCGCTCTGATTAGGAGTACCCGTAAAAGTATAAACCGGTGGCGTGGGAAAAGTGTTTCCACCGTCGGTGGATTCCCAGACATGATAATTACCGGTGGCATCATGTACGGAAATGGCAAAGACATGGTTCGAATCTCCCGGTCTGAAATCCACATCATAGGTTCTTTCCTGAATCTTTTTACTCCAGGTTACCCCCCCGTCGTCACTGATAAACGTTCCTTCACGGGCTGCTGCCACCAGTTTCAGCGGGTTTGCCGGATCTATCTTTAAACGGTCGGCATGAAAGGAGGTGGTCAGCATAGGTGTCCAGGTGTCTCCGCCGTCGGTGCTTTTGTGTATCTGCCCACCTCCGGCAACATAAACAATATTCTCATTGCCGGGATCAATGGCTACGGCAGTAATACTTCCTCCGAAGGGATAATCGCGTCCTATCTGTTGCCAGGTAAGTCCCCTGTCTACGGTTTTGTTGACAAAACCGGTTTCCGTACCGCAATACAGAACCGAATCATTGGTAGGGGCTACGTCAAAGGAATAAACATTGGCTTGCCAGGGAGCCACTCCCGAATGACTGTCCCCGGCAGTCCAGTGGGTGACTTTCGGTCCCAGAAATGACCACTCTGAAGGATCCTCCGCCGTACCTTTCTTCTCCTGCCGGTAGATGTTTAATAACCGGCTCCTGATGTTCTTTTCCAGGACTTTGACATCAGGAATCTGTATCGTGGCGTCCGCCAGCACATAGGGCTCAATGACCCTGCTCCATATTTTAAAATAGCGCATGATGGGCGTTTCTTCCCCCGGATGCTTCTTTTCATATTGTTCAAAGCCTTCTTCTACTTCATGGTAGTTGACCGGATAGTGGTAAAGCATCTTGGCCCACTGTGGATAGTGATCACTGTATGAAGGCTTGTAGTTGGCCGGCATCTCCGGCAGATTATCATATGGTGTAAACTGCCGGATGTCTGTCTGACCGAAAGAAGAGACAAAAAAACCGGAGAACAACAGAAATAATACGAATACCGGATAAGGTTTTTTCATTTGGACTTGATTTTTAGAAAGATTAAACAGTTTTATTTTGTTGAAGATAATGGATTTATGTATTGTCCTAATACAAATTTACGACAATTCGCATATACCCGCAAATAAAACGGAAGGGCTGCGGATGAAGTGAGAAATTTCCTCTCTGATCCGGATTTATCTAGCCGGTTTTATATATTTGTTTTCTAATATTTGATAATCATATAATTAATATGATTTCTCTCCGGATATATCCCTTGTATAAGAAGGTTGGTATGACAAATACTTCCTTGTTTCTGTATAAAAATTCCTTATTCAACCGTTAATCTTTCCTTTTTTTTGATTGATATAAATTCAAAATTATCAAGAATAGAGATTTACTTGCATATGTTTTTACTATTAACCTAATCAAACCACTCATTGTTTATGGAGCATACTTATGTTTTATCAGGAATGAAACTTCGAAAAAAGAGGTTTCTGTCCGGAAAGGTTTTTATGATACTGGTGGTGTTTGTCTTTGCCGGGCAAGGGCTTGTAAATGCCGAAGGTCATAAAAGTCTTTTCAGGGGAAAAAGAAGCCGTAATCCGGTTGTTCAGCAACAGCAGAAGATAAAGGTTACAGGGAACGTTGTCGATGAAAAGGGAAATCCTCTTCCGGGGGTGACGATTGTGATCAAAGGGACCACTCGGGGGGTGATTACCGACCTGGACGGTTCGTATATCATTGAAAACGTTTTATCCACGGACATTCTGGTATTTTCTTTTGTGGGGATGGAAACCCAGGAAATACCGGTGGCCGGGCAAAGGGTGATCAATGTGAAGATGGTTCCCAAGTCGGAAGAGCTGAAGGATGTGACGGTGGTGGCTTTCTCAAAACAAAAGAAAGAAAGTGTGATTGCATCCATCACCACCGTTAAGCCGGCTGAGCTAAAGGTACCTTCCAGCAACCTTACGACGGCACTCGCAGGGCGTATCTCCGGGATCATTTCTTATCAGCGTAGCGGTGAGCCGGGACGAGACAATGCCCAGTTCTTTGTCCGTGGGGTGACCACCTTCGGTTATAAAAAGGATCCGTTGATCCTGGTGGACGGGGTGGAACTTACTTCCGGCGACCTGGCACGTATCCAGCCCGACGATATTGCCAGTTTTTCGATCATGAAAGATGCTACGGCTACCGCTCTGTACGGTGCCCGCGGTGCCAACGGGGTGATCTACGTGACCACCAAAGAAGGAAGAGAAGGAAAGGCGAGGGTCAACCTGCGGTATGAAACATCCATTTCACAACCTACCAGGGAAATTGAGCTGGCCGATCCGGTCACCTATATGGAAATGCATAACGAAGCGGTGAAAACCAGAGACCCGCTGGGCCTGCTGCCTTACTCGATGGAGAAGGTGGATAAAACCAAAGAAGGTGCCGATCCCGTTCTGTATCCTACCGTGGACTGGTATCATACCATGTTCAAACCCCGTTCGGTCAACCAGCGTTTTAACATGAGTGTCAACGGGGGGGGGAAAGTGGCCAGATATTATCTCGCCGCAACGGTCAACCATGATAACGGAATGATGAATGTGGACAAAAGAAACAACTTTAACAATAACATCAGTCTTACCCGGTATAACTTACGTGCCAACATCAATATAAACCTGACAAAGACCACCCAGTCCAAGTTTATCTTTAATACGACCTTTGATGACTATACCGGACCGATTGACGGAGGTTCAGCGATGTTTCGTAAAGTGATGAGATCCAATCCGGTCTATTTTCTGCCTTACTACGAACCGGACAATGCCAACCAGTATACCAAACACATTCTTTTCGGAAACTACGGTACCGGCAATTACTACAACCCGTATGCCGATATGGTAAAAGGGTATAAAGACTATAGCCAGAACAGGGTGCTGGCCCAGTTTGAGGTGAGCCAGGATCTGGCATTCATTACCAAAGGGCTGAAGTTCCGGACCATGGTCAATGCCAACCGGTATTCTTACTTTGATGTAGTACGATCTTATAATCCTTTTTACTATAAACCGGTGGAAGATCCGACCGGGAAACAGCATTATATCCTGTTGCCGCTGAACCGGGAAGACGGGACGGAATATCTGGATTATCATCCCGGTACAAGAGATATCAATTCCGCGCTTTACCTTGAATCGGCGGTCAATTATGACCGTGCTTTCGGCGATCATACGGTCAGCGGCTTGCTGGTGTTTACCATGCGTGAACTGCTGAATTCTACGGCTAATAACCTGCAGCTTTCCCTGCCACACCGGAACCTGGGCCTTTCAGGTCGCTTTACCTACGCTTATAAAAGCAGGTATTTTACCGAATTCAACTTCGGATACAACGGTTCGGAGCGGTTTTCGGCCAATGAACGTTTCGGATTTTTTCCCAGTGCAGGACTTGGCTGGATCGTTTCCAACGAGCATTTCTTTGCCGGCGCCAAAAAGATCTTCTCCCTCCTCAAACTGAAAGCCACCTACGGCCTCGTCGGAAATGATGCCATCGGCAATGATAATGACAGGTTCTTTTACATGTCGCAGGTGAACATGGATGACCCTCTCCGTACCATTCCCTTTGGCACCAGAATGGACTATGAAAAGTCGGGGGTCTCCATACAGAGATATGCCAATGACAAGATCACCTGGGAGACTTCCTACAAAGTGAATCTCGGGGTGGAAATGGGCTTGTTCGACAAGATAAACATCCAGGCTGACCTGTTCCGGGAACATCGTACCAATATCCTGATGAACCGGATCCAACTGGCCAGCATGGGACTGGAAGCCCAGGTGCGTGCCAATCTGGGTGAAGCGGTCACCAAGGGGGTAGACATCTCCGCCGATTACAATGTATTCTTTACCAAAAACTGGTGGCTGCAGGGGCGGGCCAACTTCACATATGCCCACGGGGTCATTACCAAAGCCGAAGAACCCGATTATTCGGAAACCCCCTGGTTGTCTCGTGTAGGTAAACCGATCAATCAATATTGGGGCTATATTGCAGAACGGTTGTTTGTGGACCAGACCGAAGTGGATAACTCACCTGAACAAACCTTTGGTGAATATACAGGAGGAGATATCAAATATCATGATATCAACGGAGATGACAGGATCTCCGGTTTAGACCGGGTGCCGCTGGGTTTTCCTACTACTCCTGAGGTCGTATATGGTTTTGGGCTCTCTACCGGCTATAAAAATTTTGATTTTTCCATCTTTTTTCAGGGATTGGGACGTGAATCTTTTTGGATTAACCCGTACTATACTGCGCCTTTTATTAATGCTTTATATCAATATGAAAATTATGATGTAATTCGTAATAACCAACTCTTAAAAGTCTATGCCGACAGTTATTGGTCCGAAGAACACCGGGACGTATATGCCCTCTGGCCTCGCCTGGCGGATCATCAGATCAACAACAACAACCAGACCAGTACGCATTTCATGAGAAACGGCGCCTTTGTCCGGCTAAAATCGCTGGAGATAGGATATTCGTTGCCGCAAAAGTTAATCAACAAGGCAAAGATCAGCCAGGTGAGATTTTACGCCAACGGAACCAACCTGTTAACCTTCAGTAAATTCAAACTTTGGGATCCGGAAATGGGAGGGAACGGACTGGGATACCCGATACAGATGGTTATTAACGGAGGTATTCAGGTATCATTCTAATTCTAAAAAACTGAGAAAATGAAACAATTGAAATATTTTATCGGAATATTGTTTGCAGCGGTGATTACCTCATGTAGTTACCTGGATGTGGTACCTGACAATGTGGCTACCCTGGATAATGCATTTTCCGACAGATTCACAGCTGAAAAATATCTTACTACATGTTATTCTTATTTACCAAATTTCGGAGATTCGTGGAACAGTCCTACTTTTCTCGGGGGCGACGAATGCTGGTATCCGGATCGTCTGTGGTATAACAACGGTTTTAGTTTGGCCAGAGGAGAACAGAATGTTACCAGCCCCCGGTTTGATTTCTGGGGCGGACATAACAGCGGACAACCTCTGTTCATAGGGATCCGCACCTGTAATATTTTTCTGGAGAATATCGATAAGGTGAAGGATCTGCCCGATTTTGAGAAACTCAAATGGAAAGCCGAAGTGAATTTCCTGAAAGCCTATTATCATTTTTATCTGGTCAGGATGTACGGCCCCATACCCATACAGGATGTGAGCCTACCCGTTTATGCCAGCACGGAACAGATCCATGTGCAACGTGATCCGTTGGATTCCTGTTTTAATTATATTGTGCATACCATTGATAAGGCCATGCCCGATCTGCCCATGGAGATAGAACAGCCCAGTACCGAAATGGGACGGATCACACGACCCATTGCAGCCGCTATTAAAGCACGGGTGCTGATCACAGCCGCCAGCCCCTTGTTCAATGGAAATCCCGATTACTCTTCCGTGGTTGCCAAAGACGGCACACACCTTTTTCCTACCGAATATGATCCGGGGAAATGGGAGAAAGCTGCTGCTGCCTGTAAGGAAGCCATTGATATGGCCGAGGGGGCAGGATTTCACCTGATCGGACCGGATGATCTGGAAAGCCAGAAACAACACGAAGACAGTATCGAAATGAAACTGGTACTGAGAAGCCGTGTTACCCAACGCTGGAATCCTGAAATAATATGGTCCTCCACATCGGGTATTGCTCATGGTCTGCAATCGGAAGCAACACCCCGTTTGTACCCCGCCATTTATAATCCGGTGGCTGCCAGACTGGCACCAACTCTTAGAATAGCTGAACAATACTACAGCAAGAACGGAGTCCCTATTGACGAAGACAAGGATTATGATTACAGCGGAAGATATAATCTTAGAATGGGAGATCCGGATCATAAGTATTTCATTGCACTGGGAGAAAAAACCGTATCCCTCCACTTCGACCGGGAATACCGTTTCTATGCCGACCTGGCCTTTGACCGTTCGCTCTGGACAGCCAACGGAAAATATGAAGACGACAACGACAGTTGGATTATTAAGAACAGAAAAGGAGAGTATTCCTCTATTTTTGAAGTTTCCCAATATTCAACTACCGGTTACTGGCCGAAGAAACTGGTTCACCTCCAGAATGAGATTAAAAACGGTTCCTGGTATTATATAACCGATTACGCGTTTCCGGTCATGCGTCTCGCTGACCTGTATCTCTATTATGCCGAAGCACTGAATGAGGTGAACGGGCCCGGCGCAGAAGTGTACGATTACATAGACAGGATCAGGAACCGGGCCGGCCTCGACGGCGTGGTCCAGAGCTGGGCGGATCATTCCAGAAACCCGGAGGAGCCTCTGTCCAGATCAGGACTGCGTAAGATCATTCACCGGGAAAGACTGATCGAAATGGCATTTGAAGGCGACCGCTTCTGGGATTTGAGAAGATGGAAAGAAGCACAGCAGTATATGAACAAGGCCATCAACGGGTGGGATGTTTATAAATTTGATCCCAAAGAATACTATCGTCTGAAACCCTTGTTCGTGCAGTCTTTCAGCGTACGGGACTATCTGTGGCCGATACCTGAAAATGAGCTGGTGCTCAATCCCAATATGGTACAGAATCCCGGATGGTAATCATTTATAACCGTTAATAAAAATGAAAAACAATTATATCATGAAAAAGATATTCATCGTATTCAGCGTG
The DNA here is from genome assembly GCA_024762655.1 of Bacteroidales bacterium. Classification (GTDB taxonomy): domain Bacteria; phylum Bacteroidota; class Bacteroidia; order Bacteroidales; family VadinHA17; genus DRPN01. The sequence goes on along the minus strand of JANTHB010000025.1, from coordinate 29,889 downwards.
CTGATCCTGATTGTCTTCAGCGGATGCAAAGAAGAGAGCCTGATCGGGCCCATTGATCATGATACGCAACCCCCCGGACCGGTGGTGGTAAAAAAAGTTACTCCGGTGCCCGGAGGTTTTGATGTGGTGTATGATCTTCCCGGAGATAAAGACCTTTTAATGGTTAAAGCGGTCTATGAGATCCGGGAAGGGGTACAATCAGATGTGAGAGCCTCCTATTTTACCAATGAGATGCAAGTGTTGGGTTTCGGGGATACACTGGAACATCAGGTGTCTCTGTATGCGGTTGACCGCAGTAATAATGTTTCCGAGCCGGTTACTTTCTCGGGTCATCCGCTGACCCCTCCGGTTCATATGATCGCAAAAACTATTAAGATCGTTCCCGACTGGGGCGGCGCAAAATATACATGGATAAATACCACCAAATCCCCCGTTGCCATTATGCTGGTAGCTCCCGATACGCTGGGCCGGATGCAGGTGGTACATACCGTCTATACTTCGGTGGATTCCGGGGCATATTCCCTGCGCGGCTATGATACCATCCCGACTCACTTCTACGCCATCGTCCGCGATCACTGGGATAACCTGTCCGATACGGTGAAGCCGGATACACCCGGTTACACCGTTGTCCCCTGGTATGAAGTACGACTGGACAAAACAAAATTCAGACTTGTGTCGCTGGATAATGACACCAAGTGGGATGCCTGGGAAGGAAAACCTGAATTCCTGTGGGATGACGATTTTACTACCTTCGGCCATACCCAGGGCGATCACCCGAACCCTCAGATAATAACCATCGATCTGGGTGTTAAGGTAATCCTCAGCCGTTTTAAAGTTTATCAGCGTTCACATAGTCAGACCTTTTGGGCTTATACTCACGGTAATCCTAAAAAATATGACGTATATGGTTCTCTCACGGTTCCTGATCAAAGCGGTGATCTTAGCCAGTGGCCGAAACTGAGGGAAACGTGCGTGTCCTGGAAACCTTCGGGCTTGCCAAACGGACAGAATACGGATGAAGACATGCAACATTTCCTGGAAGGGGATGAATACCCCATTACCAATTTGATCCCGATACGTTATTTCCGTTTTGCTGTGCTGGAAACCTGGGACGGCGCCGGATTTGTGGATCCCTGTGAATTAACTTTCTGGGGGAATGTGCTGGAAGAATATAATAAATAATAAAAATGAAAAAAATGAAAATATTATCAATTATAAGTCTGGCAACGGTCATGCTTCTGCTTTTTGCGTGTGAGAAAATGACCGATATCCATGAACAGTATATTAAAAATGGAGAGATCATCTATACCACGAAGATGGATTCGGTGCATACCTATGCCGGAAACCACCGGGTATTGATATCAGGCATCCTGAAGGAAGCCTTTGCCGTTAAGGAGATCAAGGTGTACTGGAATGAATATAATGATTCTACGGTTGTATCCTACTCCAGGGAACAGGATATTGATACGGTAGATATCATGATCGAGAACCTGGAAGAGAAATCCTATGAATTCGATATCTATACCTCCGACGGGGAAGGACACCGCTCCATTAAAGTTGCCGTCTTTGGCACTGCGTACGGAGAACGGTATCAGAAATCTCTTTATCAAAGGACCATCAATACTTTTTCCATGGCAGGAGAAGACACTGTTTCAATACAATGGCTTCCTCCCGATGACCTGGAGACCAAGACGGAAGTGAAGTTTGTGGATTCTTCAGATGCCGAAATTATGCTGGAGGTTCCGGTGAACGCCGGCAAGACTTATCTTGCAGATTTCAGGCATGGGATCACGTACCGTTCGTGGTACCTGCCCGAAGAAACAGCCATAGACACTTTTTCTACGGACTGGCTTACACAGGAGGTTTATATCTATCACAGCTCCGGGACATTCATACACCCCTTGACAGGTACACGGGATTTTTCCATGGACAAGGCTGTCGTCAGAATAGATGAAAATACCGTTGAAACAGATTATGCCGATATGGGGCAATATGGATATCGTATGAAACTGAAGGTGCTGGAAGATAATACCGTGATGGTCATTCCAAGCGGGGAAGCGCCGGCCAACCTCGAACCCAACGGACAGAATTCATTTAATCCGGCTAACGGGGAGTATGTCCTGAATACCAAATACAACGCTACCCTGGGAGACAGGATTGTGTCTGAAACACTGGATAAGAAGTACTGATTATAGTTGTACAACCTGAAAAAAGCTCCGGTGATCCGGAGCTTTTTTATTTCAAAACCTCAGGGGATTAAGCCTGCGGGAAGCATGGTTACGGCTGCTTTGCCGTTTCCCGGGGCGTTATCCTGGAGAGTCATATTTTCCAGGTAAAAGTATATCCGAACCGGAACCAAATCGCCTCCAGGGGCAATCCAATCACCCCGTTTTGTATCATGATCCCTCCTTTAACCGCGTGTTTTTTGGAGAGTTTATAGCCCAGATCGGCTCCCAGGCGTATTTCGTCAACGGTCCTGTACTTAAATGCATACAGGGGGAAAAACATTTCACAAAAAGCGTCCGGCGTGAATTTGCTTTTACGGATATCGTATTCAACCTTGAACTTATTCCGAAGATGTTGCAGGGGAACCAGATCGAAAGCGTCGCTAATATAGGTTTTGGTCCTCCGTTGGTAGCGTAACCGGTCCACCAGCTTAAAACGCCCGAACGACTGATCGGCTTTGAGTTCTGCCATGAGTTTATTACGGTAATAGTAACCTTCGTTTGCTTCCAGGTGCCAGGCAGCACGATAAATCAGAGCCACGTCAAAATGTTTGTTGATTTTGTAGCCTCCTTCAATCTCAAACAGGTATTTGTACATGCCGATACCCGTGTTGAGGAAACGTTGACCGGAAGATACCTTCAGCGAAAACTTTTTGGGCAGGTCGAAATGAATCCCTTCCCTGAACCATTCACCGGTACCCTGTGTATTGCCTGAAGGATAAATCAGAAAAATCAGGGAAAGAAAGAACAGAAATTTACGAAAGAGGTTCATGGGGGATCAATTGCAAAAAGATACGGTAAAGATTATTTTTTCTTATCGATAAAAAGGCTGCCGAAGTCGAGCACCTGGGCGGGCTGTGTGACCTCCACATTCACGGTTTTGGGAACCAGGGCCCCGTTATCACTACGGTCCTGACTATAGACAAGGAGCCTGTATTTTCCCATCAGGTGATGGGGAAAAGCAACGGTTCCGTCATCAAGCACCCGTACCCGGTCGCTGTAAGTCTCGTCGTTTTCGTAAATGAGATACACCGGCTCATCATAGGCAAAGGTGGTATCAATAATATAGGCAAAACCCTTTGCCCAGTTGACCTGATATACTTTCCCTTTGATAAGTGCCTGCCCTTCATCAATATTCAGACTCTTTTTGATAAATATTTCTCCGGCATTGACCTCTGAGTGGTTTGTAGGAATGCTGACCGGCACTTCCACCGTATTGCTTCCGGAAGGATCGGAGGGGTCTTCAGAGTAAACAAAAACCCGGTAATCTCCCCTGGTCAGATACCAAAACTGAAAAGTCCCGTCCGCCGAGGTCTTGGTATGGTTCGATACGCTGTTGCCGTTCCCATAGATGATAAACACATCTTTGTCGGCAGCAGGATAAGAACCCTGTGAAACCCTGAATCCCTTGTCAAACAACTGGACGGTTACTTTTCCGGTGATTGTGGAGTTTCCGCCGGGACCCTCCTTGGTGCATGAGGAAAAAGCTACAAAAACAAGTGCAAGTCCGGCAAACATAATTTTTTTCGACAACATCATGAAAAGGTTTTAGAAAGTTGTAAGCAAAACTAATATTTTTTGCCGGTTTATCAGTATAAAATCTGCATTATATGAGCCTTATCCTTATAACAAAATTTCAGCCCTGCTGCTTACATTCCAACCGTACCCGCCTTTGTGACCTTTGGACTTCTTTTGGGTGAGGTATAGTAAAGAAAACCTGGCGACTGCAAAGCGTTCATCGTAATTTTGTATTCCCGTTCATCCTTCATCCATCAACGATCATCATTCCTCCTTTATCCTTCCTCTTTCAACGATCATCATTCATCATTCCCTTCGGCTGTGTCAGTGAATACTTTTTATCATAAAGTTTAATGTTGTACTGGATCCAGAAAGGTTCCGTCCGCCAGGCCGGGTGCGCCAGTGTCGTTTCCCACTGAAAAAGTTCCTTCATCAGGGTCTTCACCTTATCCGGGTTTTCATAGGCTCTGTTAGATTGCTCGGAAATGTCTTCTTTTACGTTGTACAGTAAAGGAGGGCGGTCCGGGAGCCGTACCAGTTTCCAGTTCCCATCGCGTATGGATGCTGCCGCTGCTCGTCTCCAGAATAGTTTTTCATGAGGTACGCCCGGGGTTTTACCGGTGAGGTAGGGGAGCAGGTTCACCCCGTCCAGTTGCCATCCTTCGCCGGCACGGGGATTTTTACGCTGCTGCACTTTTCCCCATTCTTTCGGAAAGCGCTCCCGTGCCAGATGATTAACAACAGCCTGTGCATCTCCGCCGGCGGCAGCTACCGAGGTGGCAAAGATATCCATGGAAATAACCGGTTTTGTGTATACGGCACCCCTGGGCATCCCGCCGGGCCATTGCACATAGAAAGGAACCCGTATCCCCCCTTCCAGAAAAGTTCCTTTTTTCCCGTTGAGCGGGGCGTTACAGCTTCCGTTCAGGCCCACATTTCCTCCGTTATCATTGATAAACCAGAGGATGGTATTTCCGGTAAGGTTATTTTCCTGTAAGGTACGCAGGACGTTTCCCACAGCCCGGTCCAGAGCCACTGTCATCCCGCCGAGTATCCGCCTTTTCCGGTCGGAGATGTACCCGAAGGGTGCCATATCCTCTTCGCGTGCTTCCATGGGGGTGTGTACGGCATTAAAGGCCAGGTACAGAAAAAAGGGGCTTTTCCTGTTTTTCACAATAAAACGGCATGCTTCATCTCCGAATGCATCTGTAAGATAATTGACGGGCACTTTAACCGTATCATTTTGACGTTCTATATTAAAATATTTTTTCCCCTGGCCGAAATAGTGTGCACCCCCTCCCCGAAAACCGAAAAACTCATCAAAACCCCGATTCAGAGGATCATATTTATCCAATGAGCCCAGGTGCCATTTTCCTATGGCGCCCGTATGGTATCCCAGATAGTGCAATGCGTCCGCCAGGGTAATCTGGTCGCTGCGCATCCCGATAAAATCAGGACAATCGCTGGGCTGATGTGACCCGATATTGTATTCATGGCCAAACCGTTGCTGGTAGCGCCCTGTGATCAAACCAGCCCTGGAAGGACTGCATACCGAGGCTGTGACGTAACCCTGGGTGAAACGTACGCCGTTCCGTGCAATATGATCAATGTTCGGTGTTTGAAACTGCTTGGATCCCTGCATGGAAAAATCCCCGTAACCGGCGTCATCGGAGATGATGACGATGATGTTGGGTTTACCCGTCTGAGCCGGCAGCCAACCTGCAAAAAAAAACGACGCAATAAACAGGAGCATGCTGAGCGATAAACGAATATTCTTCATGGCATCTGATTCTTAAAACGCTATTTTTAATTCCTTAGCATCTTTGCTTTTTGAGGCAATGACTCCCTCGTATCTTTTAAAATTGCCTTCATCTCCTACGGCAATAGCATAAACACCTTCTTTGAAGACTCTGGGAGAAAAGGTGTTTCCTTTGATACGCAGGGCGTACACCAGGTCATTTCCTTCGTCAAAGATTTTTATTACCGGATTGTTCATGCCGGTTACCACCAGTTTGGGGAGCCATCCCCAGGCTTTCCGGTTGTAGTTGTCCATTTGGTTGATCACCACCGGCCATCCCGCATATTGTTTGGCACCGGCAGCGGTAGGATCTACACCCCGCGGCCAGCACTCTATGTCGATTTGCCGGGTATCCCTGTGGAACTTTACCACCCCGAAACCGGCCGAGCGATCATACAGGTTGGAGGGCTTCCTGCCTGTAAAAACGGGATTGGCGACGGCATATACGGTCATTCTGTTGCCAAAGCCATCGAAGAAATCACCCGTATATTTCGGAGACCCTGGTTTTCTGTTTTTGCCGGGTGTGGAAGGAAACCAGCGACGGGGCCAATAGTTGGATATCGAAGGGACACACAAAGCATAGGGAGCATCCCTCCAGGTATCCACCCCATACTGTGTGGTGCTGCCCAGATGCTGGTCTCCGGCAATATGCATGGCAAAGGCTTTGCGTATAGCTTCCACGGCTTTGCGACGGCCTGTTTGGGGCCATCCGTCCGAGTCAAAGTCAGATACTTTTACATCGTCCGGGGGATATTCCCCTTTTTTCATGATGCGCAAACGAGGCACTACCGCATCACTGTTATCGCTTTTGGGAAGAGTGGCCAGATTCTCAAAGATGGTCTGCGAAAGCAACACTTTCATCCAGGTACCGTCACTCCAGTCCTGATTCCAGTCGTTCAGGAACTTCAGCTGCCTTTTACCCAATAGCACAGCTCCCGGCACATCCGCCTCCCTGGCTGCATCGAAATGAGGATTCCGGGGCCAACCGTTTATAATTCCTGCTTCCGGCAACAGCGGTTTGGGGGCTGACTTGAACTTGCGGTCTTCGACAACGGCAAAACTAACCCCCCCCAGATTCAAAGCTGTGTAGTAAACCGTAATGCCCTGTTCGACAGGGGCAGGATCATAGGGGTCGGGCAAATGGCTGGTCTGGGTGCGCTGTACCATATTGACCCAGCGCGCGGGCATCTTGTACCCTCCTGCATCCTGGGCTGCCTGTCCGGTAAGTCCCGGAGGCGTGGCTTTGCCTCCGGCTCCCCACAGGTTGCCATGGTATACGTCATGATCATCCGGGATGGCTATCGAAGGAATGTTACGCAATAACTCCCCGTATTCCCATCCGTACAGGTACCATTTCCTTAGATAATCCAGTATGGATTTGTCCAGGGGGGTTCTTTGTGTCCCATAACCTCCTACGCTTTCATAGATCTGGTCCCCGGAAAAAAACAACAAGTCAGGATGGGTCTTTTTTACTGCCTCAGTGATCTCCGTATTGGGGAACCCCAGATCATTATTACCCGTGAAAGCAGCCACCACGATCTCTTTCTTACCACGCGGATCTTTCCGTACGGTCCCGGTATAAAAATATTCCTGCTTTTTCCCCTTGCCTGCAACCATTTCATAGGCCAGACGGTAAGGCGTGTCCACGCTGTCATTCCAGTCCGTAATACGGAAAGTCGCAGTACGGGCATCCGGGTCAATATCCTCTGTGGCGAGGGTCTTCCATGTACCATTTTGTTTAATCTGAAGATCTACTGTCTTTCCGTCCCGGGCTCCTACCGGAGGCATCTGGGCCGTGAGTTTCAGGATCTTCCGGCTCAGGGTGTATTGTGAAAAAAGAACAGGGCCAAAAGCATGATCGGGGTGAGCTGTGACGGCCGGTCCTGACAGGGTGAGATCGTCAAACCATCCGGAAGGAATATCCCGCTTTTTCCCGGGTTCTCCAAAATGACTGACCAGGGCCAGACTGCCTGTGACATTTTGTGCAGGTACATCCTCCTGCTCAATGGTGGCCAGAACTTTTCCGGACGCCGGATCTTCCGCGGAAACGGTCATGTGATACTTCCCGTCTGTCTTTTTCAGGTTTGTTTCCAGAAGGATCTCTTTTTTCAGATAAGGGACAAGAAGAACGGAGTTTTTGTCTTCTTTCACAGGAGGTTCTCCGATAAACAGTTCTCCTTTGGTCGTGATCCCTATGTTCAGACCTTTCCCGTATATGGCATCATCCCGGTAATCATGGAACCGGCCTTTTGATCCGATGCGCATCCCGATCCAGTTGTTTTTGCTGGGAGGAAGCGTGTCGGTAAGCAGCCCCATCTTAATGGAAAACCTAAAACCCTCCTTCATTCGGTCCACCCGGTAGGTCAGGATGTTTACATTACGGTTCCGGGCGGATGCCAGACATTCGATACGTCCATCTTTCAATTGCCAGTCCTGCATGGGATTGGTCCAGTAGTCCGGCCCCAGCCAGGTACGCTGAACATTGTCGGGAAAATGGTCTGTGAATGAACCGGTCTTGTTTTGTTTCTGTGAACAGGAAAACAGCCCAAAACACAAAGCGGCTGCAAGTACTATTGACAAAAAAGAGAAATTAATCTTTTTCATGGACTTGTTGTTTTATTTGTTGTAGTTTTTGTTGATATGCTTTTTCATCGAAAGCAGGATTCTTCTGTGTTGGAACAGGAGCATGCGTTCCGGTGATCCATTTATCTAACATTCTCTCCAGCTTCTTTTTTTTCCGGGGATATTGTAAAGATAAGTCATTTTTTTCTCCGATATCCCGGACCAGGTTGTATAATTCGGTTTTTCCCGTTTCATAAAACCTTATCAGTTTCCAGTCTCCGAATCTTACGGCAGAGGCCGGTGTGGTGCGCCAGATGTCAGGTATGCTCCGTGTCCTTTCCAAATAAGCCGGAAAATGCCAGAAAAGAGGCCTTTTCCGGGGATTCTTTCCTTTGAGTAACAATTTACTGAGGTTTATCCCGTCGAAAAACTCTCCGGGGAAAGGCTGACTGCCGGTAAGAGCCAGCAGGGTAGGGAACATATCTGTTCCGATGATAGGATAGTGGCTAACCGTTCCCGGCCTGATCTTGCCGGGCCATGAAAAGATAAAGGGTTCTCGGATCCCCCCTTCATACAACATTCCCTTACCGCCACGCAAAGGAGTGTTGGATGTGACGCCCAAAACACCTCCATTGTCAGACATGAAAATTACCAAAGTCTTCTCACGCAGGTCCAGCTCGTCAAGCTTGTGCAGAATGCGATCCACACTTTCGTCCAGACTCCTGATCATGGCAGCATAGACCGCATTTTTCTGGCCGTCGTCAGGGGTACGGTTCCGGAAAACATCTGTCAGACTTTCTTTGGCCTGAAGGGGCGTATGTACGGCATAATGCGGAAAATAAAGAAAAAAAGGTTTGTCTTTATTTTTCTCAATAAACGTAACGGCTTCCTCCGTTAGCCGGTCTGTTAAATATTCTCCTTCGGGACCGTCGGGAAGATAAGGGTTTTGGTAGGGGCTGAAATAGGACCGGGGATGTCCCAGGTGCCATCCTGCTACATTTACATCAAAACCCTGGGCAACAGGACCAAAGTCAGGAGGATCCCCCAGGTGCCATTTCCCGACGGAAGCGCTGACATAACCGCTTTTTTTCAATATTTCAGCGATAGTAATAAATGAAGTGTCTAGCACCGTCTTGTTTTTTACCGGTACGAGACGGCGGTATAGGGCTTTTCCCCGTGCGGATGAATTTACTGTGTATATGCCGGTGCGTGGACCATATAGTCCGGTCAGGAGGGCGGCGCGGGTAGGGGCACAGTTGGGTGCGTTGGCATATCCGTCGGTGAAGATCATGCCGCTGGCAGCCAGCTTGTCTATAGCGGGTGTTTCGTAGTATTTGCTGCCCATATAACCCACATCCCGCCAGCCCAGGTCATCCGCCAGGATAAAGATGATGTTGGGCTTTGCTCCGGATGGCAACGGCGATTGAGAGCATAATCCGGGCAGGGTATGAAAAAAGAACAGATACAAAAGCAAGACGTTTAAGAAAGTAAACCTTTTCATAATCATTTTGCATTGCAAAGTTTAACAAATCGTATTGCTGAGCTAAAGATATACAATGCGCTTGTTATAAAAAACGATTTATGAGGCTTTCACCCTGAATAAACAGCAGAAGAAATTGCTAAAAACGAAAATGGTTTATTTCGTTTCAAACATATCTTTCATGGAGAGTCTTAACCTGTCCCTGAGGATAGGGTCCAGTGCCCCCGGAAATTCTTTGGAAGATAAGAAGATTTTACCGTATTTCCGTTAGTTCTTCTATGGTATAATCTGTTTCGTCTTTATTGAAAGGGTCGGGTGTTTCACGGATGATCCTTGCGTAGATGCCCGGCTTTTTATCGATCATCCAGTATTTTACTTTTGTATCTCCATCCATCCCTTCAACGACCGTACAGGTAAATGTGCCGGCCGGTACCGTGATCTTTTCCTTTCCCTGTATCCGGAAAGGACCGATCTCATCCTGCGGAAAAAAATAATCGTACATGCCCGACAATCCTCCTTTGTATTTTTCCGAATGTTGTACCGTATCGCCGTATTCGACCATATAGTTGGTAAAGCGTATGGAGGGTTTTTCCGTATTCACGGTAATTCTGGAAATGGCAGGGGTATAATGTATGTTTCCCGCTTCAGGGATAAGACGGCCGAAACGATAATGAACCTCTTTGATGTCTTTTAATGCTTCAACCATCTCGTCCATCTCCAGCCAGGAAGCAGGCAATCCTTCTGCATTGCTTTCTTCGGGGAAATCTTCTTCCTGGAAAGTAAGATGTTCGATCGCGTTCTCTTCTGTTTTCATCCTGGAGGCCGTCAGGGTTGCTCCCGAGGAAAGGGTGAGAGTCATCTTATCCCCGGAAATGGTTACCCCGGTTTTCCCGCGCAGATCTCTTTTTAAACAGACCAGAATGACTTCTTCTTTTGCCGGATTCCATATCCATGTACCGCTGTACGACTCGGTCGACCCGTCTTCAGCTTCCACCCAGGAAAAATGATCGGGGAGTTCGAATTTCAGAACCACCAGGGTGTTGTTTTCTTTATGTATCTGCCATTTTCCGGAAAGGGATGAATGGGTGTTGGCAGCCGCGATGGCCAGCGTGTCCAGACGGGTATAGAAAAGTTTATTGTTATTTTTAACGACAATCATCTCTTGTTTGTTTACTTTCAGCACTTTACTGTCTCCATTCATGTCTTTATCGGGGAAATCGGATTTATACGTGAGTGTGTGGTTACTTGTATCGTAACTCCATGTGCCCAACTCCATTCCCATGATCACCAGTTTGCCGTCGGGGGTGAGGGTGGTGATAAAATAAGGTTCTTCTATCCCTTTGGATGTCTCGGCGCGGGTCATAAGCCAGGTGCCGTCAATCCTGTTCTTATCTTTCTGTGAAAACAGAGAGGTGGCCGTAAGGAGAAGCACGAGAAATGAGGTAATTCTTTTTTTCATGGCAAATTTTTATTCAGGTTAAAATGAAAGGGCGTAAAGATAAAAGATTATTAAACGGGAATATATATGTTTGGTAACATACGCATCATGAATGGGAGAAGGGCCGTTTTTTGAGCCCACAGGAAGCCTAAGCATAAGGAATAAATAAAGAGATCCGGTGATAAAACAGGTCGTAAATTATTGAATATCCGGTATATCTGACTTAATGGTAAAACAAACCATGAGGGACGGGTTGCTTTACCCTGCCGGGTCCGCGCCAGGAAAACTGCAGGGCAGGATTTTTCTGCCCGGGTTTAAGCACATACAAACGAAAAGGATGAAATCCTTTGGCCAGATGTAGGGTCCCGCTGCGTTCCGTCCCGGGTTGATAACGGTAACCGGCATCAATCACGGCGGCATCATGAATGCGCAGCAAGGCTTTTGTCGCGGTATGCAAATAAAACGTATAGGTGCCGTCTTCGGGGATATCCATATAACCGGAATAAAGGATCATCCCGTTTACCTTTTTGTCCATGATACCCGTTGACAAAGTCTTTTCAGTTCCTGTTTTACCCGGTGTAAGCTCTGCCTCCTGAGCTACCCAGGGAAATTCTCCTTTGTATATTTTCCAGGTGAAGCCGGGAGAGATGTTGTCTTTTATTACTGGCGGTATCAGAGTCGTATCATAGGGCCTGGGCGCTGTGGTGTTAGGCATGCGCACCTGCAGGACCCTGGCTTTCATCTCCTGCTGCATCTTCGCAAATGCAGCTTTCCCTGCCAGATTATTCAATTCCTGCGGATCGTTGGTTACATCATATATTTCGAAATCATCGTTCTGTGACAGGATATTATACCTTACTCCGACATAGTTTCCGAAACGGATCAGTTGCATCTGGCCTCTTTTGCGGCCCCGGTGCTGCGGGGCAAAGACCTTATAATCCGGAGTGTGTCCGTTTTGAAAATATTCAACATAAACCAGCGGCTCCGGTTGTTTTCCTTGTCCGGTTAATACAGGCAGCAGTGATACCCCGTCGGATAAGGCGGGAGCGGGCAGGCCTGCCATGACAGCAAACGTAGGCAGCCAGTCATAGGAGATGGTAGGCGTGTTCACGACTTTCCCGGCAGGGATATGCCCCGGCCAGCGGGCCAGGACGGGCATGCGGACCCCTCCTTCCCAACAGTCCCGTTTGATCCCGTCGAACGGACCGAAACTGCGGAAAAAAGAGGGATTGTTCGGCTTGAATCTCCTGGGAAGGTAAGATTCACGCGAAGGTCCGTTGTCAGAAGAAAAGACGATCATCGTGTTATTGTCAATTTTCAGGTCTTTAAGCAACTGTATGATATCTCCGACGGCATCGTCAATGCGCCGGGTGGCCGTGGCATACCTCTGGTACACTTTTGGCCAGGCCGTTTCGGGAGTGGCAGGATCGTGATCGTCATCCCAGGTGGCATGGGCATATTCGGGATAGATATAAGAATCTATCGTGCCGGAAGCTGTGTTGATCATGTGACCCGGCTTGCCGGTCCATTGCAATCCTCCCTTCAGTCCTCCTCCCTTTGGATAAGCCTGGGTAGGCAGCTCCAGCACAGCATGAGGCGTGTCATAGGCCAGATAAATGAAAAAAGGTTTTTTTCCGTCATTTTTTACGTGATTGGCGATCCATTTTTTGGCTGCTGCCGTCCACAGATCGGCGGTATAGCATTTGTCAAGCTTACCGGCTATGTTGGTACGGTTTTCCCAGACTTCTTTTTTACCGCGATACAAACCTTCTTTGGGATAATGTTCGTGACCGTCGCGATGCCGTATATAGCCGAGAAAATAGTCAAAACCCCGGTTGAGCGGGTGGGCGGGCCAGTTGGGTGGGACAATCTCTTTGCCCAGCCCCTGAAGGCCCCATTTTCCAAAAGCCGCTGTGCTGTAACCGGCCATTTTCATAACGGTACCGAGGGTGTAATTGTCTTCCAGGGCTTTGTCAAACTGGTTATCCCTGACTTCCGTATGACCCTGGCTGCGACCTGATAAAATAGAAGCCCGGGAAGGGGCACATACGGGTGCCGCACAATACTGATCGGTGAGGACTGCCCCCTGTTGAGCAACCTTGTCCAGATTGGGCATATACTCCCAGGGCTCACTGCGGTCATTGGCTTTCGCCCGCTGGTTTTGAAACAACACGCCCAAATCACCGTATCCCATGTCATCGACCAGGATGAAAATAATGTTGGGCTTTTCAGGTTTTTTACCATAAGAAAAAAGACCGAAATAAAGAACAAATAAACCGGTCAGCATCACTTTTAAAGAATACAGGAATCGTTTTTTCATTTTTTCAGGATATAATGGTGAATTCATTTTCTCTAAATAGTAACGATCTATGCTGTTTTGACCCTTAATAAATTAATAATTAAAGTTTCACACAGTTTGCTTCTTGATTAAGAATTATTCTATCAAACAAACTCCAGATTTTATATTTCATTGATAACCTGGGTTTTGCAGATACCCTTTTTTTGTTAAACCCAACTTGGCGCAACTTTGCGTTTTCTTTGCGTAACTTCGCGTAACAGCTATTCCGCCAAGATTCGCAAAGAAGTCGCGAAGAATCGCAAAGGTTTATATATTGTACATATTCCAGACAAATAAATTTTTTAATCCAGTGCGAAAATTTAGTAAATAAATTTTATAAAAAAGTTGTAATTTTTATAATAAAGATCATTTATAGTCTTCCCCTGCCAGACTCCTTTTGCAGGATGCTCTCCACCGGGCCAGTTCTTCTGCCATTTTCTTTACGATACCGGGGTGTTGTGCAGCGATATCCGTGGTTTCTTTCGGATCATTGACGATATCGTATAATTCGTAATGTTGCCCCTGATCCGGACTGTAAATCTTGTACCGGTTGTTCATGAATGCCACCTGTTTTTTTGACTCAAAACCAATGGGAACGGGCCGTTTTTTCATTTTTCCCCGGATGAATGGCAACATACTGATTCCGTCAATGGGTTCGGGTTGATCCGGCATGGTAAAGCCTAAAATATCAAGGATTGTAGGATAATAGTCCAGTGTGGAAAAAGGGATGTCCGTGGTCCGGTGTTTTTTGATAACTGCCGGCCAGATCATCAGTCCCGGTTCACGGATACCGCCTTCATATAGCGACCTTTTTCTGCCTCGTAATCCTTTGGTGCTTCCCTGGGTTCTTCCTCCCCGTTTTTTCCCTTCCGGACCATTGTCGGATGTAAAAAACAGGACCGTATTATCCTTTATTCCTGTTTCTTTCAGGAAATCCCGGAGTCTTCCGATTTGTTCATCCATGGCCGAAATGGCGCCATAGAAGTTTTGAATATCTTCGGACTGACCTTTGTACATAGCCTTATATTTTTCTCCTGTAAGAACCGGCAGGTGGCCTCCTGTGTGACAGGATGATAACAGGATCATCTCGGCCATCCCTCCTGTGAAGAATTTTAAGGTTTTAAAATAGTTCATAAAATAAAGCTATATATAATATTAATAAATAAATGATTATAAAATAATACCTACGTAGGTTCCTACGTAGATATATTTCGCAGAGGGCTCTTATTTGCCATATCCGGGCCGGCTGTAACCGTCCTTTTTTATTTTTTCAAGGATACGCTTCATCTTTTCAACTTTTCCGGGAAACTTTTCTGCAAGGTTATGTTGTTCTGCAGGATCTTCCTTTAGATTATACAGTTGGGGTTGCATGGAGAGGCCGGTCTTTATATTTACTTCCTTAAAGAGTTCAGGTCCCTGTCGCGGTTCAATATATTTCCAGTCGTCCATACGCAGGGCCCAGGTGAGGGCCATCTCGACAAGATTGTCGCGACCTTTTCGTGTATGTCCCAGAAGTACCGGGAGCATATTTCGACTGTCGGATGCATCTTCCGGTCCGAGTTTTGTGCCGGTCAGGGCGGAAAATGAAGCCACCATATCCACCTGACTGATGAGGGCATCACTTGTCCCCGGTTTGATCCTGGAAGGCCACCAGGCAATGAAAGGCACCCGTGTGCCAGCTTCAAGGATGCTGTATTTCCCACCGCTGAACGGTCCCCAGGGTTTATGTTTACCTACCAGCTCGACAGCCCGGTCCTCATATCCGTCGTTCAGCACAGGACCGTTGTCACTCGAGAAGATGACCAGGGTGTTTTTTGTCAGTCCCAGGTCTCTCAGCGTTTGTATGATCCGGCCCGTACACCAGTCCATCTGGGCGATGGCATCGCCCCGGTTTCCCATAGTGGATTTTCCCAGGAAACGGGGGTTGGGCAGGCGCGGTACATGAATGTCACTGAAAGCAAAATAGAGGAAAAAGGGTTTGTCTTTGTTGGCTGTAATGAATGCCACCGCTTTGCTGGTAAGGATATCGGGGAACAGCTCATCGACCCAGCGGGCCGTATGTCCGCCGCTCATGTATCCTATGCGGCCGACACCGTTTACGATGGTGTTGTTATGACCCTGTCCCGGATAAGCTTTCATCCGCAGTAGTTCGGGGTGATCCCTGCCGGTGGGATCGTTTCCTACTTTCTGCCGGTAGCTCACTTCGATGGGATCTTCAGCGTTCAGTCCGGCGACATGATGGTTCTCGACAAAGACACAGGGCACCCTGTCGGCGGTGGCCGGAATAAGGAAACTGTAATCGAAGCCTATCTCCAGCGGCCCCGGTTTGATCGGTCCGTTCCAGTTTAGTTTATCATCACCCAGTCCCAGATGCCATTTGCCGATGACCGCAGTGACATAACCGGCATCTTTGAATACCGAGGCCAGGGTGGCACTACCGGGTTTGATCTTCAAAGGTACGTTACCAGGGAGTACCTGGATGTGCTGACGGAAAGCATATTGTCCTGTCAGCAGGGCAAAACGTGAGGGTGAGCAGGTGGCATCGCTGGTGTGTGCATCGGTGAACACAAGCCCTTCGGCAGCCAATCGGTCAATATTGGGCGTCTTTACGCCAATGGCCCCGTTATATCCGACATCACCATATCCCAGATCATCCGCGTAAATAATAACCACGTTGGGTTTGGATAAAGATCCCTGCCCGGCCTGCAGGGTAAGCACGGATAAAAAGAAAACAACAAATACAATTACATACTCTTTCATTTCTTTTATATTAAAGGTATAATACTGATCTTCCCTACTCTCATCTCATTTCTCATCTCTCATTTCTCATCTCTCATCATACACTCTTACATAGTCGATGAGAAACTTTTGCGGCAGGGCGGCATCGTCTATCTTTCCGCCCCAGCCCCCAAGGGCCAGGTTCAGGATCAGGTAAAAGGGTTTGCGGAAAGAGTTATCCACTCCGCTACCGGCCCGGTTGATATCGAAAGTAAAATACATCCTGTCATCGTAATAAAAACGAATGGTATCGGGTGACCAATCAATGGCATACACATGAAAATCTGCTGATGGAGGAGGTTGTACCGATATGTTTTTCCCCTGCGAACTGTGTTTTCCGGTAAAGGTATCCGCCCAGTGGCAGGTACCGTACACTTTCAGGCTGTCGCGGCCGAGGAACTCCATGATGTCTAACTCGCCGCATTTGGGCCAGCCCAGCTGCGGGATGTCGGTTCCCAGCATCCAGATGGCCGGCCATGTGCCCCTGCCGTCCGGCACTTTGGCCCGCACCTCGATGCGGCCATACTGCATGGCAAACCTGTTTTGTGTGGTGATGCTGGCAGAGGTATATTCCGCATACTCCCGGTTTTTGCGCCAGTCTTTGCTCACAGGGTCATAGTCCGGATTTTTCATTCTTTCTTTGCGGCCGGTGACGACCAGGTAGCCCTTTTTGATCCGTACATTCTTCCGCCGGGCTTTTGTGTAATACTGCGCTTCCTGGTTCCGGACAAAGCCGGTCTCATAACCCCAGCGTGCCGGGTCCGGCAGGCCGTGGCCGTCAAACTCATCCGACCAGATGAGGCGACCCCGGTGTATCTGGCTTTCTTCCTGTGCCCGGGAGCCCGAGGACAGGGCGGTGAGGAGAAACAGGGATAAGTAAAAATATTTCATGGTAGTAGATTAAAAATTTGAAAACTTACTACATTTTAAAAACCCGCTCCATCCGTTGCCATTTCTCATCCGCACTAGCTTCCGGCGAAGTGTTCTGGAACCGGGCTACATATGCTTCCCATTCTTGTTGCCGGGGTTTTTGTGCCAGTGCGGCCATGGCCTGGTCATGATCAAAATCCGGAACTGTGTCCATGATCATGAACAACCTGTTTCCGTAAAGGCAAATCTCCATGCTTAGGATCCCGACCTCTTTCATGCCCTGCAGGATTTCAGGCCACACATGGGCATGTACTTCCTTGTATTGCCGGATCAGTTCCGGATCATCCCGGAGGGTCAGTGTCTTGCAGTAACGCTTGAACTTTTTCATCACATCGTAATCATTAGGAGTTTATAAAAGAGTTTTGTATAACTTTCTTATGGTTCTTCTACCCCATATAAAGCCGATGACAGAGGCGGTTATATTCCCCAGGATGATCCCTGCCCATACCCCGGTAATTCCAAAATGCAGGGTGATCCCGAAAAGATAACTGAAAAACAGTTGAAAAATAATCGTGCGCAGAAAAGTAACCGCCAAAGACTTCTCTCCCTGGCCGATCCCCTGAAACATAGAGGACGTCAGCATACCGAAGGGTACCCCGGGGAGAAACCATACCAGCCACCGCATGGCCTGTGTCATGGCCGGGGCCAGGTGCGACGCGTTTTTGGAATAGGTAAACAACCAGGATATCTGGGGCGCCAGGATAAAAATAAAGACTACCACGCCCAACTCAATGAATATACCGATCTTTATGGCATAGAGGTAGGCGGTATTGAGTTTGTCTATATCCCTGGCGCCGTAGGAAGCACCGGTAACGGCTGTAACGCCGATGGCTATGCCTACCAACGGGACAATCCCTATCAGCATGATACGCCAGGCGCTCGTAAAAACAGCGATCCCGTTGCTGCCGGCAATTTTTACAATCATCATGTTCAGGAAAAACATGGCCAGTGCCATGGACAGCTGGGCAAAGGAGGCAGGGATGCCTACCCGCAGGATCTCCCGGATGATCTTCCCGTTGAAACGAAATCCGGGAAAATGAAAGGAGACATAGGTGTTTTTCTTGATAAAAAGCCAGGAGAACATAAGAGCGGAAGTCAGGGTGATCGATACCATGGTCGCCCAGGCAGCGCCGGCAACACCCATTTTAAGCACATAAATAAACAAGGGGTCCAGGACGATATTCAACACGGAGCCGGTGACCATGGCCAGCATGGTGCGTTTCATGTCTCCTTCGCCGCGAAGAATGCCACTGACGATATTGGAAAAAACCAATAGGAGGGAACCTCCTACCAGCACCCTGGAATACTTCACAACCATGGGCACTACACTTCCTTTGGCACCAATGGCAACAAAAAGAGGTTCCAGGAAAGGATAAACCGATACGGTGATCAACAATCCTGTCAGCAGGCCCAGAATCAGCGTATGAATGGCCGCCGAATCAGCCATGTTTCTGTCATGAGCCCCGATCTTGCGGGAGATGGCTGAGCTGCCCCCTACACCGAGGCCGGTGGCCAGCGACAGGATGATCATAAAAAGAGGAAAAAACAAACCAATGGCGGCCAGGGCCTCCGACCCCAGTCCGGCAACCCAGATCCCATCCACAATGTTATACAATGACTGTACCAGCATGGCGATCATCATGGGCCCCGACAGTTTAATCACCGCTTTTTTGGGATCGCCCAACAACGTTCTTACCCCTCTGGTCATTTCTTTTTCCATCGTTTGCCTGCTAACTAATTTTTAAAAAGACTTTCCGGAGGCGCAGGTCCGGCATGCTATAAAATGATCGGATCCTGACCGTTAAACTCCCGGATGGCATTGAACATGGCCATTATGTTTTCCGGGGGCACTTCCGGCAGGATGTTGTGTACGGTATTGAAGACATATCCTCCTCCCGGTGAAAATATCTCCAGCCTTTCCAGCACCATGCTGCGTACTTCCTCCGGTGTGCCGTTATTCAGTACATAGGCTGTCTCGATACCTCCTCCCCAGAAAGTGAGGTCCTTGCCGAATTCCTTTTTCAGGCGTGCCGGCTCCATATCTGCCGCATTGGTCTGCACGGGGTTCAGGATCTCTATACCGGCTTCGATCAGGTCAGGGATCATCTGGTAGATAGAACCGCAGGAATGCAGATACGTATGCATACTGCTGTTTTTATGAACATATTCGGCCAGCTGTGCATGCCTCGGTTTGAAAAGCTTGCGGTAGATCTCCGGATTCATGAAAGGACCCTGCTGGGTGCCCAGGTCGTCTCCGAAGCGGACAATATCCACCACATCCCCCACCCAATAACATATTTTTTCAAGCGTATCCATATGAACTTCCATCAGAGCGTCCAATAACCGTTCTACTTCATCCGGCTGCAGGATCAGATCCATCAGAAAATTGTCCATACGGCGCAAAAACGTTCCCCACTCAAAAAGATTGCATCCGGCGCCCAGCATCAAGGCCCGGTCGGTGTTCTCTTTCAGATCGAGACATGTTTTTCGCAGACCGGGCCAGAAATTTTCTTCCCCGGTCCGGTCCCAGGGCGCCGTGGGGAATGCTCCCCACATGGCGGTATCCATGACCCCGGCAAGATTTTTATAGGACTCCGGGTATCCGTCATAATAAGGGAAATACACCTGATCGAAGAATGTGCCTCCGGAAGGCATGCGGGCAATATACCGGCCGGTCTTATCAAACGCTTTCCACGAACCGTCGGATTGCTGCTCGGGTCTGAACCATACCGGATATTGGGCGGGTGCTCCGTTGGCGAGACGGGTGTCATACCACCGGGCCGGATCCGTATTGTAAGCACGTCCCACATCAATCACGTCAATCCCGAACAATCCGAGAAGTCTCTCGTCAGGTTCTGCCAGTTGCTGTACTACATCATACACACGTACGGGAAGATCCCCGTATCCCAGATAGTTTATGAGATTACTGTAGGCCACGGCCGATATTCCCGAACTGGGCGTGGAACCGAAATCCACAGGGACCCTGTCAGGTTCTTTGTGCTGAATGGCGGTGAGTATTCTTTTACGCGGGGTCATATTAATTCAATTTTCTGATCATTTTTCCGGAGGCTGCAACAAACCATGGATTTAAAAGATTTTCCCGGTTAAACAGTAAGGGTTTCCCGTTGTATTGTTGTACCATCCCGCCCGTTTCCGTTATGATAATAACACCGGCAGCAATGTCCCATTCCATGGTGGGGCCCAGTCGCGGGTACAGATCGGCTTCCCCTTCGGCCACCCGGCAGAATTTCAGGGAGCTTCCCGCAGAAACCATTTCAAAAGGTTCATCCCCCAGCTTTTCCCGCAGGTATGCTTCCGTCTCCTTAGACATGTGTGAACGGCTGACGGCAACACGTAATCCGGTGTGAGACCGGTCGGGCAGACGAACAGCATGCGCAAGAATTTCTGCCATCCCGGTATCCGGAGAAAAGACTCCGGCCACATCTTCCATGCGGTAAGCGCCCCGTTCTTTTATGGCAAAATAAAGCTGCCTGTACACCGGAACATAGATCACTCCGAATACAGGTAATCCATGCTCAATCAGGGCAATATTCACCGTGAATTCATCATTGTGGCGGATAAACTCCTTGGTTCCGTCCAGCGGGTCCACCAGCCAGTATTGATCCCAGGTTCTTCTTGTCTCATAAGGGACATTGCTGCTTTCTTCCGTGAATACAGGTATTCCGGTTGATCCGAGCGAATCCTTGATAATGTTGTCCGCCCGGCGATCTGCCAGGGTGAGAGGAGAGTGGTCTTCCTTCACGGTTACCCCCTGATCTTTCATCCCATATACCTCCAGGATAGCTTTTCCGGCATTTAGCGTAGCCTCAAAAGCCATTCTGAGCCATTCGTCCGGTATGTTAACTTTCTGCGTAATTTTCATTAAAAATATTTCAGACTTAAAATAGTAATCGCTACGATCATATAAATCACCGTCAGAGGAAATCCAATCCTGAAATAATCATTGAATTTATAAGCTCCGGGACCATATACCATCAGGTTGGTCTGATAGCCAATGGGAGTCATAAAATTGGCTGCCGAAGCATAGGCTACCACCAGAATAAAGGGCATGGCCGGTGCATGTAGTTGTAAGGCAACGGATAATGAAACAGGAAACATGATTGCTACAGCCGGTATGTTGGTTACATAGGCAGCAATGACCGTAGTAATCAGGTATATGCCTGTTAATACAGCTACTTTTCCCAAAGGAATGAGCAAAGCTATGACATAACGTGCCAGCAGATCGGCTGCTCCGGTCTTTATCATGGCGGTTCCCAAGGCCAGCGCCATAACGATGATCAATCCCAGATTGTAATCAATGCTTCGTGCCAGATCTTTGGGCCTGGTCATTTTCAGAATCAAAACAACCATTAATAAAACAACCAGTCCCATAAAAAGAGAGATCAGCTTAAAAGCAGATAACAGGATGACAAGTGCCAGGCCGGATAAGAGGATGGCGATCTTGTATCCTTCCACTTTTTCAATCTCTTTTACCTTTGAAATAAAATAAAAATCGCGACTGTCGCTTGAGAGGGTATGAAAGTCGGAACCGGCATAGAGCATCAGTACATCTCCGGCCTGTAATATCGTATCGCGTATGCGGGGGGGTAAGGATTCTTCATTGCGGTAAATTCCGATAACCGCGGCATTGAAACGGGCACGGAAGTTGACATCCCGCAAGGGTTTTCCAATCATGGACGAGTTTGGAGAGATCACGATCTCCAGCAAATTGACATGTTTCCTGCGTTGCAGCATACCGGCAGAAGGAATGCTCAGACCGTATTCCGGTTTTGTGAGCAGGGAGATTCTTTTGTTTTCACCCGCAAAAGTAAGCTTGTCTCCCTTTTCCAGGATCAGGTTGTTGGAAACGACGAAGATACGTTTTCCCATCCGGTGGATCTCCACCAGGTACAATCCGGGAAGATTTCGTAACCCCGACTCTTCAATCGTCTGTCCGACCAGGGAAGAATTGTTTTTGATCTGCACTTCAATAAAATAGGTTCTTATCCCCATGGTATAGGGTTCTTCCGGATCTTTTCTGGCAGGCAACAGTTTCTTGCCGGCCAGCAACAGATAGATGCCTCCCAGGATGATCATGGGAACCCCAACCCAGGCAAAATCAAAGATACTCAGGCCCGGCAGTCCGGGAACGATATTCTGATCCGTTACCATACCGTTGACAATCAGGTTGGTGGAGGTTCCGATAAGGGTCGCGCTGCCTCCCAGGATGGCGGCATAGGAAAGAGGGATCAGCAGTTTGGAGGGGGAGATATTATACCGTTTCGACCAGGTGCGTACATAAGGCATCATGACAGCCACCAAAGGGGTGTTGTTCAAAAAGGCTGAAAAAACAGCGACCATGAAAACCATCCGGCTCATGAACCCGTTGTATGAACGGGCTTTTCTGAAATACCGGTCAAAAACCAATTCGGCAATGGCCGTTTTACGGATCACCTCGCCGATAAGTAACAGAAGGATGATGATCATCACCTGCTCATTGGCGAAGCCGCTGAGCATTTCCCCCGGCGTGAGGATCCTGAAAAACCCCAACACCACCACCCCTATGATGAAAGTGAAAGCCGGTCCCAGCAACCCCGTGTATAAGGATATGACGATAAAGATCAATACGACAAATACCAGGACAATATCAAATGTAATCATATATCTATGCCGGCCTCTTTTAAAATTATGTTACAAAGCCAAAAGTAAGAAAACCGGGGGATTATTAAAAACTAATGTTATAAAGTGATTATTCAGTGGTCATACACTCACTTCGTTCGCTGTCATACAATAGTCATTCATTCGCTACGCTCATGTCATACAATTGTTAAATATCTTGTATCCACTACTACTGTATAGTATTGTATAACAACCGTATGACCACTGAATGACGCACACGAAGCGTACAAATTACGTTCGCGCCTCACCTTCGCGTAGCCGCTTCGGGCGCCTGCGCTGAAGCTCCGGCGACAGCGTGCGGAGCAAGGAAGCGAACTAATTTCTACATAATTACGCTCCTGAAAGGAGCAAATTTCGCGGCGTCAGCCGCTAATTACTTTTAATTACAATACTTAAATGTCTGAATGCTTGAATCAACTGTATGACAACTGAATAACCACTGAATGACCACCGTATGACAACCTAATTACGCTGCGAGCCTGCGAGCAGCTAATTACGTTCGTGAAGCGAACTAATTTCTACTTTACCTTGTCCTTAAAGGGCAAAAAAGTCATAAAATCCGCATGATGTACGATATAGGCTTCCGTAGATCTCTTGACCAGATCTCCTTCGGCGGCATGGGCGGCAATGATGTGGCACACCTCCGGAGGGATGCCGCATTCTTCAGCCAGGGAAACGCCCGAAAAAGGATGTCGCAGGTACCTGCCGTAGCTGCCCTGTACGGCCTTTCCTTCTTCATCCAGTTCATACTCCAGCAACTTTCCCACGTCGGCGAGAATGGCCCCGGAGATTAAAACATCCATGTTTACAGGCAGATCCTTCCCGAAAAATTCATTCATTTTCTCGCCGCTCTTGCGGGCAATATGCACAACACATCTTTTATGGTCCATGAAACTGACCTTCAGATCAGGTCCGGCCAGGAGGGTGAAAGGAATCCTGTAAAGATCTTCCCGGGTCAGCACACTTCGTGACAAAGCCAGGCGCCATACCTCCGCCGTTTTCTCCCGCAATGCTTCGTCCCCGATCCACTCCAGTTCCGGCCATAACTCATAAACTTCATCTTTTCTTTTCATGTTGTCGTCGTTTTATAAGGAGACGCAGAGACCTTGCGTCTTTACATTATCAATCATTCAATCATTCTATCCCGCCTTCGTTCCTGCGGAACTTCGGCGCGCAAAGCATTTACTCATTCTATCATTTATTCATTCTATCATTCACTCATTCTCTTTATGATAGCATCCGTCATCTCCTGTGTGGAGGCTGCACCCTGTTTTATCACATCCGGACTACCGGGCATTTTAAGCATATCATAGGTGCGTACTTTTCCCTCGGCGATCACCGTGGCAATGGATTTACGGATACGTACAGCGGTCTCTTTCTCCCCGAGAAAATCCAGCATCATACAGGCCGACTCGATCATGGCGATGGGATTGACGATAGAAACAGGGTACCCTGCATATTTGGGCGCCGAGCCGTGTGTGGGTTCGAAGATTCCGATTCCTTCGTCATTGAACTGGGCGCTGCAGGCAAACCCCAGACCGCCGATCAGCCCGGCAAAGCCATCCGAGACAATGTCTCCGAACATATTCCCTGCCACGATTACCCCGTAATGTTCGGGGTTTTTCGTGAGCCACATCATCTGGGCATCTATATTGGTATTCCACAACTCAATTTCCGGGTATTGTTTTGCCTGAATCTCCTTGGCCAGCCGGTACATCATGCCGGAGGTCTCGCGGATCACGTTGGGCTTTTCCGCCAGCGTAACGGAGGAATACCCGTTTTCCCTTGCATACCTGAAAGCCGCTTCCAGAATGCGGCGTGTGGCTTTGTAGGTAAATATACGCGTGGATATGGACAACTCTTCACGGGGGACCTGCCCGAAGTTCTTTTTGAACCGGGGATGGGTAAGAAACGCTTCGTACACCTTGTCGGGCGGATTGGTCCATTCCACCCCGGCGTATAGCCCTTCGGTATTCTGCCGGAAAATGACCACGTCCACCTCCGGCTCTTCAATAACCCCGTTTTTTCCGCGACGAATGAAGTTTAAAGGATTCCCTTTATACGTTCTGCAGGGACGAATGGACACATCAAGGCTAAAAAGCTGACGCAAACCTACAATGGGACTGGAATAGACATATCCCTTATCCTTCAGTTCCGGGTTGAGTTCGTTGGCAGCTTCTTCTTTGGGTTTTGAAGTGATGGCTCCGAACAACCCGGTTTTATACCTGCGGATAAGTTCTACCGTGCGCTGTGGCAAAGGATTTCCTTCTTTTTCCCAGAATTCCCAGCCGATGTCCGCATGTACATACTCCGCGTCAAAACCGGCGGCATCCAATACCCGCAGGCTTTCATTCAAAACAATCCGGCCGATACCGTCGCCCGGCATAGTTACTATTGTGTGTTTCGGCATAATTAATCATGGTTTTATGGTTAACAGAAAGATAAAAATAATAAGAAAAAATATCATGAAATACTGTTTCTAAACATATGATCAGGAACTCGGGAATTACTTACATTTGTATTTTTCTAAGGATAAAATGTCTTAATACAATAAAATGATACCTGTCAGCGAATTACAAGATAAGTATAAGATTCCGGTCTGGAAGTATTTTAATGAAATACTGAAAATACCAAGACCTTCAAAGAAAGAAGAAAAAATCAGAGAGTACCTGGTACGGTTTGGCAGAGAACGAAACCTGGACACCCTGGTGGACGAAGCCGGCAATGTATTGATACGAAAACCTGCCACCTCCGGATATGAAGACAGGATCCCGGTGGTTTTGCAAAGTCATATGGACATGGTTCCTGCCAAAGATCCTTCGCTGAATTTTGATTTCGGGACAGATCCCATACCTGCTTTTGTGGAAGGAAACTGGGTGAAGACGAAAGGAACGACCCTGGGAGCCGACGACGGAATAGGAGTGGCGGCAGCCCTGGCAATACTGGATGCAGAAGATATTCAGTATGGTCCGATGGAAGCCCTTTTCACCGTAGATGAAGAATCAGGGATGACCGGCGCCAAAAACCTGCCCGGGGGCTGGCTGAAAGGAAAAATACTGATCAACCTGGATTCGGAAGACGAAGGAGAGTTGTTTATCGGCTGTGCCGGGGGGCAGGATACCACTGCCGTATTTCATGTTTTTCATGAACCTGTTCCGGAAAATGCAATGGCTTACCGTCTTGTCATCAATGGTCTTTCGGGAGGTCATTCGGGGGATGAGATCGACAAAGGCCATGCCAACGCCATCAAGCTGGCAGCTCGTTTTTTATGGTCTGTCACACAGGAACATAGTATAAACCTTTCGTCTCTTACGGGGGGGACATTGCGCAATGCCATTCCCCCGGAAGCAGAAGCTGTGTTTACCGTCCACGAAAGCAAAAAGGAAGCATTGATTGCATCGTTTGAGGTCTTTCGCGATACCGCCCGGGAGGAATATAAGCATACCGACCCGGAAATGAAGATCGAATTGCTGGAAACGAAAAAACCTGCCGACATTATTCCTGCCGAAAAACAGGAACAGCTGCTGCTTTCCCTATACGGATGCTGGCACGGGGTGTATAGTTGGAGTAAGACCATCCCCGGACTGGTGCAGACTTCCACCAATCTGGCCCTGGTCCGTATGGATGCCGGTAAGATCGTGGTGGATACCAGCCAGCGAAGCTCTATGGAATCGGAGAAAAAGGTTATGGCAGAAACGGTGGCCAGTGTTTTCCGGCTGGCAGGCGCCGAGATCACCTTCGGAGATGAATACCCGGGCTGGACACCCAATCCTGAATCGCTCATACTTCATATTACCGAAAAAGCCTACCGTGAACTGTTTCATGAAGACCCGGCGGTAAAAGCGATTCATGCGGGACTGGAGTGCGGTTTGTTCCTGGAAAAATACCCGAAAATGGATATGATCTCTTTCGGCCCTACCATACGCGGCGCCCATACTCCGGAAGAGAGACTGGACATACAGAGTACCCATAAGTTCTGGCAACTGCTCGTGGATGTCCTGAAAAAAATACCCGCTTCCAACCGGTCACTTGAGTAATGAGGTATTTATTGCAATTGAAAAAATCCCCAGGCACCTTTTGTCCTCTTTCCTGAGGAGAGGTCAAAACTTCCGGAGAGTGTTTATGATAAGGTGAAATAAAGTTTCTTATCTGCAATCGCTCATTAAACACTTAGTTTTCCAGCGGTTCAAAATCTTCTTTACTCGCCCCGCAGAGCGGACATTCCCAATCCTCCGGTAAATCTTCATAGGCAGTGCCGGGAGCAATACCACTGTCCGGATCTCCCTCTACGGGATCATAGATATACCCGCAAACGGTACACTTGTACTTTTTCATATCTGATCATTTTGTTCAAAAAATAATTTTCACAAATATTTCGAAAAGATAATGTATTTTTACGAATCTTTGTAAGAAAGGAAATGGATTTTGAATAATTCAGGGGTTTTTTATGACAGTTTCAGGAAAAGAAAACAGGGAAACTAATGGCAAAGCGATCGACGGGGTGGAGACGCTGATCAGAGATTTTGATCCTGTCACCCTGGACGAACTGTCTGAAAATCCGCTTATGAACAGGTATGATGAGAAGTATATTTTACCCGTCTCTATCTATGCCTGGCTGTTGCCTGAACTGTTCGGTCACTATCGAATCCTGGAAGTGGGAGGGGTGAGAAGCTACAGGTATGTTTCCACCTATCTTGATACGCCGGCACTGGATATGTATCTGGCCCATCATAACGGCCGGAAAGATCGCTATAAGGTACGCTTCAGAAAATATGTTCATTCCGGGAAGGTGTATCTCGAAATAAAACACAAGATCAACAAGGGGAAAACTTTCAAAAAAAGAGTGGAACGCCCTGAAGTAGAGGAGTCTCTGCTCCCCGAATCCCGTGAGTTTATCCGGAAATATTCTCCTTTTTCTCCCGATGATCTTTCTCCCGCCCTGCGTGTCTCCTTCTCCAGAATAACCCTGGCCGATACGGTCGCAGTGGAAAGATTTACTTTTGATTATAATTTAAGCTTTACGGCAAACGGGAAAAAACAATCCCTCCCCGATATAGGGGTACTGGAGGTAAAACATCCGGGAAGAAAAAACCATTCGGTAATTTCATCCCTGCTGGCAAAATACAGGATATTTCCCTCTGGTTTCAGTAAATACTGCACCGGGATAACCTTGCTGTATCCCCAAATTAAACATAATCATTTCAAGCCATTGTTGTTAACATTAAAAAAAATGCATCATGATGCTCTCTACCCTGTTGCTGCAGACGGATGAAGCTGTTCGCCTGTTAGGTATCAAACTCATCAATACCCATGATTTTCTGGAACTGATCATCCGTTTTTCTTTTAATGTCCTGATTGTTTATATCCTGGTCAGAAAGGTATATTTTCCGGTTTCCCGCCGAAAAGAATATTATTTTAATTACATGCTGATCAGTGTGATTCTTTTCCTGATGACCTACATGCTGATCAATGTGAAGGACTTGTCGGTGGGGGTTGCCCTGGGTTTATTTGCTCTTTTCGGCATCCTGCGTTTCCGTACGGCACAAATCCCCATCAAGGAAATGACCTATCTGTTTCTGGTGATCGGACTTTCTGTGATCAATGCCCTGGTGACGAAAAAGATCAGCTATGCCGAGATGCTTTTTATCAATCTTATCGTGCTTGTGGCAGCCTGGCTGGGTGAGCGGTTCTGGATCTCCAACCGGATGAGCCGGAAAACGGTTACCTATGAAAAAATCGAGATGATCAAACCGGAAAACCGGCAGAAACTGATTGCAGATCTGAGAGAAAGAACGGGCCTGGATATTACCCGTGTGGAGATCGGGAAAATAGATTTTCTGCGTGATGTGGCGCAGATCCGGATTTTCTATTCCCACCACGAACAATTTCCTTATCTGGAGGAGGAGGAAGATGCAGTAGCAGATAACGGAGACTAGGGAAGCAACAGGGAAGCATCCCCGTAACTCAGAAAACGAAAATCATGATCCAGCGCATACCGGTAAATCCTTCTCCAGTGATCCCCGGTAAAAGCGGCTATCAGTAATAAAAGGGTGCTTTTCGGCAGATGGAAATTGGTGATCAGTCCGTCAAGAAAACGAAAACGATAGCCCGGAACAATCATCAAACGGGTAGCACCCTGTAACAACTCCTGGCGGTTCTTATCCATATACGCCAGCAATGTTTTTATTGCGACTTCAGGGGAAAGCTCTGTTTGAAGTGTATAGGGATCCCATTGGTCGGTGAACAGGGACATGCGCTCCGGATGTTTATGCCGTACCATCTTAACCGCCAGCCAATACAGGCTCTCAAGCGTTCTGACGGAGGTGGTCCCCACGGCAAGGATCCTTCCCCGGTCTGTTAACAACTGTTCCAGGAAAACACGTGATACAGTGTAGTGTTCGGTGTGCATGCTGTGCGCCTCGATGCTACCGGACTGGATCGGCTTGAAAGTACCTGCCCCTACATGCAGCGTCAGTTCCTGAACACGGTGTGTCTCCCGTATCTTTTTCATCATCTCCGGCGTGAAATGCAATCCGGCAGTTGGAGCCGCCACCGATCCTTCCCGGAGCGCATAGACCGTCTGGTATTCTTTCGTGTCGGCAGGGGTGGCCTCCCTTTTGAGATAAGGCGGAATAGGCATTGCCCCGGCCTTCTCCAGCACATCTCCGAAAGAAAAGGAAGGATCACTCCATGAAAACCTTACCCGGGAAGCACCCTCCCGGATCCTGATCCGTTCTGCCACCAAACGGATTTTGTTTCCTCCGGCAGGGATCTCCATCTCCAGAGGACCGCTTTTCCATTTTTTGGCATGGCCGATCAGACACTCCCAAACAACCGGTTCCCGGCTGCTGAAAACCTGCTCGTAGCCGGAGGGAGTCACCGGTTCCAGACAAAATATCTCGATTCCGGCACCTGTAGGTTTGCGGAAGAACAAACGGGCCCGTATCACTTTGGTGTTATTCACCACCAGCAGGTCATCTTTCCTTAAAAATTTGTCCAGATCATAAAAATAAGAGGTTTGAATATTCCCTTTTTCATATACCAGCAGTTTTGCCTGGTCACGATGGGGCAGGGGATATCTGGCAATCTTCTCTTCAGGAAGATCGTACGTAAAATCTTCCGGGTTTATATCCGGGATCATCC
>JANTHB010000024.1 GCA_024762655.1 Bacteroidales bacterium | reverse complement strand
TGGTAATGTAGCTATAGGAAATGACGCGATGTTTGATTATGGTGACCTAAATAAGGAAGCAGGCTTTAATACGGCTGTAGGAAATGATGCTTTATACATTCTAAAAACAGGAACAGCAAATACGGCAGTTGGTTGTTTTGCAGATGTCTCTTCTTCATCTGATCAAGGGATTATAAACAGTACTGCCATAGGTTATTTTACCCTAGTAACGGCTTCCAATCAGGTTCGAATTGGCAACAGGGATGTTACCAGTATCGGAGGCTATACCGGCTGGTCCAATCTCTCCGACGGACGGTTCAAGACCGAGATCAAGGCGGGGGTGCCGGGACTGGCCTTTATCATGAAGCTGCGGCCGGTGATGTACCATCTCGACCTGGACAAGCTGAACAGCTTCCTGCAGGTCCCGGACAGCCGGCGTGACAGGGAAAAAGAGCTGAAGCGGGAGCAGATGACCGAGACCGGCTTCATTGCCCAGGAGGTGGAAAAGGCGGCCCAGGAGATCGGATTTGATTTCAGCGGCATCGATCCGCCAAAAAACGAGCACGACTATTACAACCTGCGTTATGCCGAATTCGTGGTGCCGCTTGTCAAGGCCGTCCAGGAGCAGCAGGCCGAGATCGAAGCGCTGAAAGAGCAGAACAAATTGCTGCAACAACAGATTGATGCGTTGAAGAACAAGTAGTTGATTATTTTCCCCCGAGCTTTTTCAACACCTCTTCCGACCAGCGATAGGTATCCGGGCGTATTCCCGTAACCACCGTTTCTGTCGGATAGATCAATGCGGGCAACTGATAAACATCGGTCACCCTCAGGCAATTAAGCATCTCCAGGGCGGTTCCCCTGCCATCGGGACGGCTCGGGGTATCCTGTGTGGCGGGCGGGTTTTTCAGGATGACCTTTTGGCAATTCCTGTCGAGGAGGGCGGCGTATAAAGCCACTGCTCCCAGACCATCCCGGGCTGCGATGCTTATTTTTTTCTGATCCACCCCCGGGAGGGTACGACAAAACTGCATGCAGCGCAACAGATCATAGACCTGCATGGAGGCAACCGTCCTTCCTGTCCAGACAGAGGCCCGGCGTATATGCCACTGCAGACCGGGGTCCCATCCATTCTCACCCACACCCCGCACCTCCAGGTAGGCTACATTACTGCCGGGATGTATTTCATTCACAAAACTTTCAGATGCCCAGCGATCTTCGTCCGGACTGCGCAGAACGATCAATAAAGGATTTTCCCGCTTGGGGTCTTCGTTCCAACGGATATCCACCTTCATCCGCCATCCTTTTTCCGAAATGAAACTGAAAATATCGCTGCCGTATTTTGCCCCGTCGGCCGTACGATAGATATGTCCGGGGTCAAATGGCACCGGATCTTCAGGGAAAGCACCGAAGCTCTCCCGCACAAGAAATCTTTTCACCGAATCCCTGAAGGAAAACAG
Organism: Bacteroidales bacterium; assembly: GCA_024762655.1. Lineage (GTDB taxonomy): Bacteria > Bacteroidota > Bacteroidia > Bacteroidales > VadinHA17 > DRPN01. The sequence continues at coordinate 40,814 of JANTHB010000024.1, read as the reverse complement.
CTCTTCCTTATCGGAGATCACGGGCGGTGCAGGGAGCCTGACGAAAAAATCCTGGATTTTTGTGGTGAGATCATCTTCCGGCGGTCCGTTCGCATATACCCGCAACGCTTCTTCTGACAATTGTTCTGCCGGGGACATATCGATATCTCCTGCCTTTTCCGGAGGGATATCTTTTCCCATCAGGTTCCTGATAAAGAAAGAAAATATTTTTTCCCTGGAAGTTTGATGATAAGAATGGCCCCCCGGCGTTTCCACCAGGGTGATCTGATCACATTTCCCGTAAAGATCATATATCTTTTTTATGTCTCCGTAGAGCTCACGAACCGATTCGATGGTGTTGAGACCGTCGCGGTCGGCCTGTGCGATAAGAAAAGGTCTGGGAGCGATGAGGGCGCCTATGGTTTTAAAATCCCTTCGGTAGGTATTTACCGGCATCATACAGTCACAATGTCCGTCGATGGTACGTGTGAGGATATGGGATTTGAGGGTGCTGGCGCCGCATACGGCGGCGGCTGCTTTGATCCGCGGGTCGAGGGCAGCGATATACCAGCTCTGGGAGCCTCCTCCCGAGATGCCGGTCACTCCCATTTTTTCCGGGTTCACCTCCGGCCTCGCCGCGAGGAGGTCCAGCCCCCGCATGGCGTTCCATACCTCCACGCCGGCAGGATCGTATCCACGGCTGTACCAATGGAACCACCCTCTGGCATAGGCGCCCCAGTGCTCTCCCCTTACCTCCCCCCATTGTATGGTCTCAATGATCAGACAAACGAAGCCCAGTTGGGCAAATTTCCTGGCATGGGCCTGGTAATGGACCTTTTGTGTGGGCGCGTGTCCGCAGACATATAAAATGGCAGGGGTGGCTTTTTTCCGGGCATGATCAGGGATATAGAGGTTGGCCGGGACATACAGCGAGGGGAGGGACTCATAATAGAGCTTTTCGATGCGGTACCCTTTTTCATGGAGAACGCCGGTGATCTTCACCTTGGGTTTTTCCCTCTTCCTGTTCCACGGCACATCTTCCAGGCTGAGCATCTCTGCCAGCTCATTATACCGCTCCTCCCTGATCTTTTGCCAGTCGTGTAAAGTCTGGATACCGGCAAGGTCCTGATCGGTGATCTGCGCCGCCGCTTCCTCCAGATACAACCGGATGTTGTTGCACGGGTCGGTCTCGGGCCGGGTCAGGAAAGGAATATCCTGTGCCTGCAGTGCAGGGGTAAGTATCCCGATAAGAAAAAATAAAATACCTGTTTTCAATATTTTTTTCATGATAAGTGTATAATAAAATTAAAAAAGGTACTACACGATTTTTTTATTTACCGGATCCCATTCCACGCGGCGTTTTTCCTGATAGGCCTTGTTGGCCATGATGCAGGTGATCCCTTCCTCATAGGCCCGGTCGATATTGGCCCTGGGGGTGTTGCCGTCGCGGATGCAATCGATCCACTCTTTGATATGCAGATAGGTCAGATCAACATTCCTTCCGTTGATGCGGGTGTTGATCAGTCCCCGGGAAGCATAATATTGTTCTGTTGCAGAGGTGACGGCATCCACTTTCCCGGTGCCGGCAGTGGAGAAGATCATGGGCCGGTCCGTTTCAATGATGCCTTTATCAATGGCCTTTTTAAAACGGGTGGAATCATAATCCACGGTAACTTTCAAAGTGTTTCCCAGCTCCATGGAAGCATCATGTCCCATGAAGACGCGGCCCCGGTTGTGACTGGAGGCGAGGGAGGCGCTGTACATCAACGTAAGGTCTTTGTCCGGATATTCCCATACACATTGCAGGATGTCGGGTATCTCCCGGTTGTCTTTCCAGTAATAGATACCTCCTGAGGCTATGGCGGACTTCGGAATGCCGATGTGGAGCAGCTGGTTGACCGCATCATACTCGTGGGTGAAAAGCTGACCGATCATCCCCATATCATAAGCAAACCATTTGGTCCAGTTGTAATAACGGTCGATGCTGAAGGGTACGGGCGGTGTCCCGTCGAGCCACTGATCCCAGTCGATGGTTTTCTCACTGCCGGGTTTGGGGCGGCCGTCGGCGTCCAGGTGGCGTATCCAGGCACCGTGGGCGGTGTTGCGGTTGGTCGTTGTCTCGATCAGGGTGATCTTCCCCAGAATATTTTTGTCAATGATCTCTTGGGCCTGCTGAAAAACCGTGCTGTGGGTGATCTGATGCCCCAGCTGGAAGGTCACTCCGTTTTCTTTGACGGCAGTATACAGGTCGTTGAGGTCTTTTTCTGTCATGGCCACACTTTTCTCCAGGTAGATGTGTTTTTTTGCCCGGGCCGCATCTATGGCCATGCGGGCATGGTGAAAATCCGGTGTGGCGATCATCACTGCATCGATGTCCTTATCCGCCAGCATATCCTGGTAATGAAGGTACCTTTTCACGGGCAGGTCAATGCCGGAGCCACCTCCGGGACCGAACTTGTTCCGGGCAGTCTCCAGACCCCTTTCCGCATGAAGATCAAAGACATCGCATATCCCTGTTATGGCCACGTTCAGATTATCCTGGGCCAGCCAGTCGTCGAGGGTTCCGTTCTTCTTTCTGCTTTTTTCATCCTCCGGATGGATGAACCCCAGCCCGTTGGCATGGGCGTTGGCCCGGCTTCCGAAACCTATGATCCCGATACGCAGCACCTCCCCTTTTGAGCCCGTGGTGCGTTTTAATACCACCGGAGCCTGTTGGTTTGTCAGGCCCAGCTCCTGCATGATCTTCTTCTTCCGGCCCTGTTCATAAGACTGTTTTTTCCAGAACTCAAAGGCAAAAACGCCTAATACAGGGACACCTGCCAGCGCTTTCAGGAGCGTTCTGCGTTTCACCTTCTTTTCTTCCCCGGCTTCCGGTTTTCCTTGTGGTTCTTTTTCCGTTGGCATTGCACTTTCTTTAAAATGAGTAAAACCTGTGATTCTCAGTTGTTCTCGTTATTATCTGAAATCTTATAGAAGTTTTTATAATAGCGGATATATGCTTTAAGCTTCTCCAGGTACCCTTCCATATCCAGCAGTTGTTCATCGTAGATCAGGAAGGTCATATCCGGTCGCCGGTTGGCAAAATGACGGGCTCTGTCCTGTTGCCAGAAGTAGTTCTTATCGCGTGTGGACATCCCTTTGGGCCATCTTGTGACCTCCCATTTGCCGACCAGATCGTTAAACACAGTATCCCTTCTTTCCAGGCTCTTTTCCAGGATGTGTTGGGCTGTAAGCAGGTTATCACATGCTTCTTTGTGGCTTATAAACGTTTTACTGTTTGCCCGGGAGATGGCATGTTCCACGGCAGAGAGATCCTGCCAGGTCAGTGCTGTGTGCCGGACCAGCATGGCTATCGTCCTGAAAATCTCAAAATCATACAGATGCCGTTCTGCCCGTTGCCAGTTATGATCTATGATCTGTATGGCGTTGTTCATTTCTTGTATTTCCTTCCCGGACCGTTCGATCATCGTTCTGTATCTTGTATTCCAGTAAGGGTCAAATTCGATGATCTGTCCCCTCGGCAGATCGGGGAGATGGGTTTTTCCGATCTCTCCGTAATGCCATACGTTGCGCTCAAAGGATGACATATAAAAGTAGGCTCCGTCGTTCAGTAAATAAAAAAGTCTCTCCATATTTCTCACGGAGTCGCCATAATAATTCTTAAAAAAAGATGCCATGAATTCCTGCAGGCCGGGCTTACTGCCGCTCCATGCATATTCTGCTGCGTTGATAAAACGTAACATCCACATCTGGTTATGCAGACCGGCATCATCCCAGGATGTACAGATCACCCCGTCATAAGCCCCTGAGCGTGCGGCAGCGTTCACAAAATCATAAGAATTTTCCAGAGCGCCGGGTTGTTTTTTATTTTCCCGGATCCTGTAGAGATAGGGCAGGAACAAGGCCTCCGTCCCCGGGTTGGGATCATAGGCAAAAACCTCAAAGCCCGCTGACCGGGCTTCCCGGGCATATGTATAGTCAGGGGTCTCGTAGTTGTAACTTTCCGACAGGACCAGCCCTTTCACGGGCAGGACCCTTTTGGGTACAGCAGGCCCCCTTTCCCATTGCATGGGCCGTTCCCATACCATGACCTTGCGTCCTTCGGCCTGAAGATGTTCTGCCGCTTTATTAACAAACAACTGGTAAAGACCGCTTTTCCCGATCTCCTTTGCTTTCTCTTTACATAGTACGCAGCTCCCCAGCTCATAGGTCTCATCCGATCCGATATGGATGTATTCAGATCCCGGCGTGGCTTTTATGGCATCATCCCACAGATCAAAAAGCAGATCATACGAGCCTTCTTTCAGGGGGCAGAATTCCCAGTTTGATGCTCCTATCTCTCTGAGATCCGCGTATTGGGGCCACTTCAGGATATAACTGGCATGACCGAGTCCCTGCACCAGCGGGACGATCTGGATATGATATTTCCGGGCATAACGGGTGAAACCCTGCATTTCTTCCAGGGTAAAAGCCCCCGGTGCCCCAATCTCAGGATGGCTGGGATAGGCAAATTTGTCTTCCCATTCCCAGACCAGTATATTTATCTTATACCTTGACAGATCTTTTATAAAATCTTTTACATAGGACGCTTTATCCTGATGATGTTTTGTATCATAATGAATGGCTCTTTTTTTGATGTCCGGCCAGTCCGTGATCTCCAAGCCCTGGATCTTATAACCATTTGCAGTCCTTTGTATCAATTGCAATAAGGTCCGGGTGCCGTAAAAAAGGCCTGCTTCACCCTTGGCCCTGATGACCAGTGTATTCCCTCCGGATATCAACCGGTATCCCTGCATCCCGGTCTTTTCCGGAGCATGATGACGGGTCAGCCGGATCGTATGACACCCTTTTTTTTTCGATATTTCTGCGGCAATGCCCCATGACGCTTTCAGATCCCTGATCAGCTCCTCTGCCGTGAACAGGTCGGATTGGGAACGATCCCTGTCCAGAACGATGGTTAACTTTTTATGAAAAGAAAAATCTTCCCCACCGAAAGAAACTTCCTGAGGATAAGGGATCACGTGGATCCCATAAGAAACCGGATCAGAAGCAAAGTTGTTCTCCGGTAAACAGATCAACAGAAAAAAGAAAAACAGCCATTTATGCAATAAATGATATGCCGTATACTTGAAGACTTGTCTTATTTTTCCCCCCATTTCTGGTTGCTTCACGAAGCGTTTTAAAAATATCCAGGATATTATGATTTATGGTTTCAGGATCGAATCACCGGATGTTTCTCCTGCTGTGCCCTATTTCCACTATGGTTTCATATCTTACAGTTAAATTCATGAATAATAGTGTTATATTAGTGAAAAAAAATGTATATTCAAAAGTTACAAATATTTTTAGTGAAATTTACCCTTAAATGAAAACGACTTGAAATGACCTGTCGCTAATATTGTTACGGGAGAAATAATTTATGTTTAGATTAGGTTCTGTTCTCAAAAAAGCACAAATCATGAACAAAAAAAATTCTACCCCAGTTGTTCCTGTCATGTTAACACTATTCCTTTTTTTAGTTGCCGGGGCTCCTGTTCTTGCGAAAGATTCCGGTGGAAACCTGCTAAAACCTTTCAGGGTATTGGTGATTATCGGCGATCAATGGGACGACCCTGCTGGGTATATGGTTACGCATCCTAAACCACTGCCCGGATATTCCGGTTATTTTACCCAATCCATCCTGCCGGGGCAGGAAGATTTCCATCATCTTATGATCTTGTTGAAATCCTGGTCTATACCTTTTGATGTGATCAGACTGGACCAGCAAATACTTGACAGATATATGTTTCTGGATATGCATGGAAAGCCTAAATACGGAACCATTATATGGGATGTTAACAAGAGTGAGAAGGTTATCCCTCCGGATTATACTATCCTGAAAGAGATAGTTAATGATTACGGAACAGGCCTGATCGCCCTGACCGACCGTATCTTCCCTGAGCCCATCCAGTCTTTATTGGGTTTAAACTATGATGGGTCCTGGGAGAGCAGTAAAAAAATGAAAGTTACAACAAAACATTTCCTGACAAAGGGACTCTCTTCCCCGTTTGTGCTGGATGAAGGGGTTGATTCCCGGTATAACTACGGGCTTCATCTCAAAAGGGAACAGGTGGAAGTGAAAAACGGGACCGTCACCCTTGTAAAACAAGGTTCTTTGCCGCAGGTGACCGCCAAAACATTGTCATCAGGGGCTCATACCGTCTGGATCGGCAATGATCCCGGATACCTTTTTCTGTTTCCGGAGATACGTACATTGTTGCGACGTGCCATTACCTGGACCATCGGATATAATTTGTATAAAACCTGGGATAAGGAAGTGATCATGATCATGGATGATCCCGGAGGAGCTCAGAACGTGTATCTCGAACATTGGCAATATCCGGAGTTGACAGAAGATGTGATCGAAAAATATCTGATCAAACCCCTCCTGGAAAGGAACGCGATCCTTAATATCAATTTTGTCCCTGCCTTTGTCAGCGATGAGAAACAGCGCCTGGAACCTTCCTGGACACAGAACTTCACAGACGGTTTCGGCATACATCAGGATTATGTATCTGCCAAAAAAGGATTTGACAAAGGTGTTAAACAGGGTGTTTTTGAAGTGATGTGTCATGGACTGACGCATATGCAGCCGGATCTTGTCTCGGCACCAGGATGGTACGGCACACCCCTGAATCGGGAAAAAGCCGAAGTAGGCTGGTACCGTGAATTCGGCGATACCCGCAGGCACAGAGAGATCCCCGCTGCCGAACAACTCTGGCGGCTGAGGACCGGTAAAGAGTGGCTTACGGAGCAGTTTGGCGTTGTCCCCCTTGAATTTTGTGCAGGGGGTAACGGTGTCTCCCTCTCTTATCCGAACAATACCTTCCTGCTGGCTGCCCGGGCAGGTTTCGGTTGGGCTGGCTGGAATGCAGGGTATCTCGGTACAGATATGGTCGTTCTGGACTGGGACTTTAACGGTACGCCCGACGCTCCTTTGATCACCGGAGCCCTGCCTAACGGACATGATTTCGGGATAACAAAAGACCCGGAAGCTTTTGCGAAAATATTTGAACAATATCCCCGCTCCCGCTTTATCGGGATCAATGAATTTATCGGTTATATCCATGCGGCCACCGCCGGGCAATGGGATGCCCCGAAAAAGTCCCTGTTGCTGAGCATCGATTACGATCCCCATTACTGCCATTATTTCAGCGATCACCCTTCCCGGTGGACCTTTGAAATGGCCGATTGGCTTATGAAAGAGAAAGGGAATATTTCATCCATAGAGGTCGACGGAGAAAAGACGCCGTTGAAACAAATGGTATCTGCCATTGTGATCCCTGCCGGCACAGGGGAACATAAGATTGAGGTCGCTTTCAGATAAAATTTGCCCGGCATGTGGGGAGTTTGTAGTTTGAAGGCTTCGCCCGACGAAGCCTCCGGAGGAGGCGAAGGTGGGTTTGAGGGTTTGAGGCAGCCTGACGGCTGCGTTTGAGGGTTTAGGGATGAGGGTTTAGGGGGGAGTTAAAAGTGCCTAAAGTGCCTAAAGTTAAAAGTTATTAGTTGAGAGTTGCTCTGGGCTCTGTGCACTTCGCATTATCGCTTCATCTCTTCATCGCTTTATCGCCTCATCGTTTTCTTGGCTCCTGGCTCTTCGCTCTACGCTCTTTGCCCTTTGCGGTTCTTCGCGCTGCTTCGCGGCACTTTGCGTAATAGCTCTTCTACATTATCCTCCAAACTGTTACGCAAAGATACGCCAAGGATCCGCCAAGTTGCGCAAAGAAGATGCGCTTTGCTCTTTGACCTTTGGCTTTGGACTTTTGACCTTCGACTTCCTTCGTGCCTCGAGCATCGAGCCTCGAGCATCGAGCTTTCCTTCCCGTATCCATCCCTTCTCCCTTATTACTTATTTCCTTATCTTTGCCACCTATACTGATTGAGAATGAAATGGCAGATTTTGATTTTGACCGGGTGATCAATCGTAAAGGCACCCACTCCTTCAAGTACGACGGATTAGAAAAAGTCTTCGGCACCAACGATGTACTTCCCATGTGGGTGGCGGACATGGACTTTGCCGTGCCGCCGGCGGTGAGCGAAGCCATCCGCAGGAGGGCTGAACACCCCATCTATGGATATACCTTCCGGCCGGATGCTTACTATGCAAGCATTGTTAACTGGATGAACAAACGACATGGCTGGAATATCGAAAAAGAATGGATACAATACAGTCCCGGCGTGGTACCGGTGCTCAACATGGTGGTCCAGGGGATCACCCAACCCGGTGACGGGGTGATCCTGCAATCGCCGGTATATCATCCGTTTTTTCATGCCGTTAACCTGAACCACCGCAGGTTGCTCAACAATCGTCTGAAAGAATCAGAAAACGGAACGTATGTCTTCGATTTCGATGATCTGGCAGAAAAAGCCAAAGAAGCAAAGCTGTTGCTCCTGAGCAATCCTCACAACCCCGTAGGCCGTTCCTGGAATGAAGAGGAACTACGCACCCTGGGCGAAATCTGTGCAGCCAACGATGTGCTGATTGTTTCAGACGAGATCCATGCCGACCTGACCCTACCCGGATATCATCATACACCGCTGGCCAGCCTCTCGGAAGAGATCGCGGCTCACACCATCACCTGTATGGCTCCGAGCAAAACCTTCAACCTCGCCGGACTGAGCACCTCCTCGGTGATCATCAGCAATTCTGAAAAGCGGAAACGTTTTAAGGAAGTAATCGAAAGCCTGCATCTCGGCATGGGCAACCTCTTCGGTATGGAAGCCTCCATTGCTGCCTATAACCACGGGGAAGAATGGCTGGATGCCCTGCTGGAGTATATCCGGGGCAACGTGGATTATGCCCGGACATTCCTGGCGGAAAAGATGCCGGAGGTGACTCTCTCCCCTGTCGAAGCCACCTATCTCCTGTGGCTCGATTTCCGGAGAACAGGGATGGGCGCGGAAGAGCTGAAGCAATTCATGACGGAAGAGGCAAAGGTGGGGGGAAATGACGGAGCCATGTACGGTCCCGGCGGGGAAGGTTTTGTACGGCTCAATGTGGCCTGCCCGCGGAAGATCGTCGAAGAAGCGTTTGAACGTATTTACAAAGCATTGAAAAAACAAAGATCATGAACACCCTCAAAGCACGTAAGGTACGGCTGATCCTGGAGGACGGGACGGTACTGGAAGGCAAATCGTTCGGCTATGAGAAACCGGTATCGGGAGAGGTGGTTTTCAATACGGCCATGACCGGCTATCCCGAAAGCCTTACCGATCCTTCCTATAAAGGCCAGATTCTGGTGCTCACCTATCCGCTGATCGGAAACTACGGGGCCCCTCAGGAAGAAATGGAAAACGACCTGCTGAAATTTCATGAATCCAGCCGTATTCACATCCAGGCACTTGTTGTGTCGGATTATTCTTTTCAATACAGCCACTGGAACGCCAGAAATAGTCTGGCCCAATGGCTGAAAGACAACAAAGTACCGGGGATATTCGGTATCGATACCCGCGCGTTGACTAAAAAACTACGCGAGAAAGGCACTATGCTGGGAAAGATCGTTTTTAATAACGAAAAGGTAGATTTCTATGACCCGTCCCGGGAAAACCTGGTGGCACAGGTAAGCTGTTCGGAAAAACATATTTACGGCAACGGAAAACACAAAATCCTTCTGGTAGACTGCGGGGTAAAATATAATATCATCCGTTATCTGCTGCAACGGGATACTACGGTCATCCGTGTGCCGTGGAACCATCCCATACACACGGAGGAATATGACGGATTGTTCATCTCGAACGGTCCGGGGGATCCGAAATTGTGTACCGACACCATTAATAACCTCACCGGAGTCCTCAGGCAGGATATCCCTGTCTTTGGGATCTGTCTGGGCAATCAGCTTCTCTCCCTGGCGGCCGGCGCCGATACCTATAAACTGAAATACGGTCACCGCAGCCACAACCAGCCGGTGCTGGAGGCAGGCACCGACAAAGCTTACGTCACCGCTCAGAACCATGGCTATGCAGTGGATAATAACACCCTTCCGGGAGAATGGGAACCGTTGTTCATAAACATCAACGACGGCACCAACGAGGGCATGAGACACAAAACCAAACCTTTCTTTTCCACCCAGTTTCATCCCGAAGCCTCCGGCGGTCCTACAGACACAGCTTATCTGTTCGATGTATTTGTGGATTCCATCGCAAAACACAAAGAAACCTTTCAATAATAACTTACATAATATACTGTTTTTTATCCACTTACAAAACTTCTACGTAGGGAGCTACGTAGGTAATTGAACACTCATTCACCCCCCGGTCATCACAACAAATAATCCTAAGCGGGTATCTTTTTTCTTTTTACTTTTGTCCTTTATCTTAAAATATATTGTTTATGTCCAAAATACCCTGGAAACCCGGTAACATGCTTTATCCCCTTCCGGCAGTGATGGTCAGCTGCGGAACCCGGCCGGAACACTATAACATCATCACGCTTTCCTGGACCGGTACGATCAATTCGGAACCTCCCATGGTCTCCATTTCGGTCCGGAAAGAACGGCACTCCCATCCTATCATCAAAGAAGCAGGGGAATTCGTCATCAACCTTACAACCCGAAACATGGCCCGTGCCACCGACTGGTGCGGAGTAAAATCGGGACGGGACTATGATAAATTCAGGGAAACCGGCCTGACGCCCGACTTTTCCGGAACAATGAGTACCCCGCTGATCCGGGAATCTCCCGTAAATATTGAATGCCGGACAACCCAAATCATTGAGCTGGGCAGTCACGATTTGTTCCTGGCCAAAGTGGTAGCCATACACGTGGAAGAGCAATACCTGGACAAAAAAACCGGCGTATTTGACCTGCGTCAGACCGACCCTATCGCTTATCTTCACGGTAGTTATTATGTCCTCGGAGAAAAACTGGGACGCTTCGGATTTTCGGTCAGAAAAAAAAGAAAAAAGGGAAAACCCGATCTTTAATCCATTTTAAGAGGTAATAAGAACAATCCGCGGAAATCAGGCCGGCTGAAAAACAAAATATTATCATTAAATTTGCCGGACTTTTACCGCTAACCAATATGATTTTCCGGAAACAGAGCTTTCCACGGTACAAAGATTATGAAAATGCAAATATTTAAAATACGGAAAAATGAAAATGTTCAGTAGAGTATGGATCTTAGCCCTGACAGGAGTAATGCTTGTATCCTGCAGTAATAAAAAAGAATTCAGGATAGAAGGAACCTTACATAACGGAGCAGGAAAAAAAGTCGAAGTAAGGACTTTGTTCATGAACAAATGGGCTCCGGCAGACTCGGCCGAGGTGGATAAAAATGACCATTTTGTCTTATCCTCCGAAGTGGAACAACCCACTTTTGCCTTATTGCAGACTTTGCAAAACCATTTCATCACCCTGATTGTCAAACCCGGAGACCGGATTACTGTAAACGCCGATTATGAAAATATTGAAAACCAACACAGCATTGAAGGATCCGAAGACACGCAGTTCTTTGAAGATTTTCTGAGCCATCTGCGGGAGAATGCAAAAAAACTTAATGAACTTAAACGCATTTACCGGGATAGCGCGAAGAGTCCGCGTTTCAACGACATCCTGGCGAATCTGAACAGCCGTTCCGCAGAGATCCTGAAAGACCAGCAAACGTATGCCAAAAAGTTCGTGGAAGAGCATTTGAACTCCCTGGCAAGTATGCTGGTCCTTTACCAGCAGATCTCTCCCGGTCGTTATATTTTAGATCCCGTACAGGATTTTAAGTATTATGTGATGGTGGATTCGGCCCTGAATGCAGAATATCCCAAAGCTGATCCTGTCATTGCCTTCCATGCCCAGATGACCGGATTAAGGGAACGGCGTCGGGAGCAGGATGATATAAACCGTATGCTGGGTATCGGAAAGATCCCGCCCGACATTGCCTTGCCTACGCCCGATGGAGACACCTTACAGCTTTCATCCCTGCGCGGAAAAGTGGTCCTGTTGGATTTCTGGGCCTCGTGGTGCGGACCCTGTCGCAGGGAAAACCCCAATCTCGTAAAAGAATATAACCGTTTTCACCGAAAGGGTTTCGATATCTTCCAGGTCTCCCTCGATCGTACCAAAGAAGCCTGGCTTAACGGCATAAAACAAGATCATCTTGAACAATGGCACCATGTCAGTGATTTGGGATACTGGCAGTCTTCAGTGGTAAAATTGTATCATATTCAGGGCATACCCACAAACTACCTGCTGGATAAAAACGGGAAAATTATCGCTAAAAATCTGCGTGGTCAGGCCCTCGCCCAAAAACTGGAAGAGATTTTAGGAAATTAATACAACCGTCAACCATGAAAAGCTCCGAGTATTTCCTGAGAGAAACCCTGAAGAAAATCCTGGTTTTACTGGCGATCCCTTTTCTTTTTATTTCTTGTCACCGTCATGAGGTGGTCATAAAAGGCACCCTGCATGGCGCCGGAAAGAAAATGGTTTACCTCGACGAGATGGACATTAACATTACAAAACCTCTCGACTCGACCCTCACCGACCGGACCGGGAAGTTCCGGTTCCGTCTTTCTCTGACAGAGCCTACTTTTTTGTTACTCAAGCGCTCCGATCAGAATTTTATCACCCTGTTGGCCAAACCGGGCGAAAGGATCCATGTCGAAGCCGATTCCCTGTTTCTCCAGGCTGGATACCATGTTGCAGGCTCAGAAGGATCCCTGCAGATAAAACAACTGGATGATCATCTCAGGAGTACCGTGCATAAAATGGATTCTATCGTTCAGGCTTACCGGCAGGCGATGGACAAACCGGGTTTTGACACCCTGAAATCCAAACTTGACAAAGCCTACGGAGAGCTCCTCGCCCAACAACGTAAGTACAACATCGCTTTTATCCTCGATCACATGCACTCACTGGCTTCCATAAAAGCTCTTTATCAGAAGATCGATGATAATACCTATGTTTTAAACAATATCAGGGATATTCAGTATTTAAAAATCGTAGCAGATTCCCTGAAAGTATATTATCCCGATTCGAAAATGACAAAAGCTCTGTTGTCGGACCTGCAGAAAGAATTGGCAAAGTACAGTCAGTTGCAGATTGCCAGTATGTTAAAAAATGCCAAAACCATCAACCTGGACCTGGCTCTCCCGGATATTCACGGGGATACGGTACGCCTTTCCGCCGTGAGAAAAAAAGGATACTACGTATTGCTGACTTTCTGGGCCAGCTGGTGCCAGGAATGCATCACCGAAAACCTGGAACTCAAACGTCTTTATAATAAATATCATAAAAATGGGTTCGAGGTCTATGCCGTTTCCCTCGACAACAACAGGGATGCCTGGGTCAAACAGGTTCATTTTGACGAGTTGCCCTGGATCAATGTGTCCGATCTGAGCTATCCCGACTCACAGGCAGCACAAAAATTCAATGTAAAAAAGCCTCCTGCAAATTATCTTTTTGATCCTGAAGGGAATGTTATTGCCAATAATCTGCACGGCCGTAGTCTGCAGATCAAATTGAATCAGTTGTTCGACTAAAAAAGACAGGTTTTGAAAACAGGCCGGAAAGTATATTTTTTTTCTGATCTGCACCTGGGTCTGCCGACAGACATTCCTGCAGTGGAGCGGGAGAAGTTTGTTGTACGCTGGCTTGAAGAAATCAGTGATACGGTGGCTGAGCTTTTTGTGGTTGGGGATATTTTCGATTACTGGTTTGAATATAAGTATGTCATCCCAAAAGGATTCACCCGTTTTCTGGGCAAAATGGCCGAGTTTACCGACCGTGGCATTCCCGTGCATTTTTTCACCGGCAACCATGATGTCTGGATGTTTGACTATTTCCCGGAAGAATTGGGAATAACCGTTCATACCAAACCGTTCCTCTATGAGCAGGGGGGGAAACGTTTTTATATTGCACACGGGGATGGCCTGGGTCCCGGAGATTTGGGCTATAAATTCCTGAAGGGAATCTTCAACAGCAAAGTGCTGCAATGGATGTATAAACGTCTGCATCCTAATTTTGCCACCTGGCTGGCCCATCGCTGGTCCCGGGCCGACCGGGGGGATGAACCCTCCGAATTTATGGGAGAAGAAAAAGAGGCCTTGTTCCGGTATTCAAAAGAAATCCTGACCAAAGAGCCTATTGATTACTTCATATACGGCCACCGGCACCTCGTATTGGACCGCCCGCTCAACAATACCGCCCGGATCATCTATCTGGGCGACTGGATCACCCTGTTCTCCTATGCTGTTTTTGACGGAGAAGACCTGAAATTAAATCAATATAAACCTCAGGACGGGTAGATATTCCTAAGGAAGAAGGTCATTCCTCCCGGTTACAGGCACTGTAAAAAATATCCTTATCCTGAAAAAGCATCTTTCGTTATGTACACACCTCCGGGATAAACAGGATAACTTATAATCCCCGCAGGGAAATAAAAAAGGCTCCTTTCCGGAGCCTTTTTTATTTCCAACCGGAAAATTTTATTCCTTTTCCGTTTTGATCCGCATTCCGTAAAATGATTTGTAGGCAAAGATCAGGCCGAAGACCAGCAGCAATGCACCGATCACTACGGTCCAGTCAAATGTGCCGGCACTATGGGCATTCATCCGCATATGAACGGCAATTTCCACGGCCAGCAGACCAAACAAAGTGGAAAATTTAATAATCGGATTCATGGCCACGGAAGAGGTGTCTTTGTAAGGATCTCCAACGGTATCCCCAATCACGGTAGCTTCATGCAAGGGGGTTCCCTTTTCCCGGAGATCCACCTCAACAATCTTCTTGGCATTGTCCCAGGACCCTCCCGCATTGGCCATGTAAATAGCCTGAAAGAGACCGAAAACAGCCAGGGAGATCAGATAGGACACAAAATAGTTGGGATCAAAGAAGGCAAAAGCCAGCGTCAATGAAAAGATTACCGCAAAAATATTCCACATCCCGTTCTGTGCATATTTGGTGCAAATCTTTACGACGGATTTCGAATCCTCTATGCTGGACTCCTGCAGATCCAGATTTATGCTTTTCTTGATAAACGCCGTAGCACGGTAAGCTCCGGTGGTAACAGCCTGCAGCGAAGCCCCCGTAAACCAGTAGATCACCAAACCTCCGGTAATAAACCCGAGGATAACCTGCGGGTCCAGCAATTCAAGCTGCAGAAGTCCGAGTTTTTTCAACAGCAGAATGATCGCAAAGATCATGGTGGTAGCTCCGATCACAGCCGTGCCGATCAAAACGGGCTTGGCCGTTGCCTTGAAAGTGTTCCCGGCCGAATCGTTGGACTCGAGATAGTATTTCCCTTTCTCAAAATCAGGTTTGAAACCGAAATCTTCCTCTATTTCCTGTTCAATATTATCCAGTTTTTCTATCCGGGAAAGCTCGAATACCGACTGGGCATTGTCTGTTACCGGTCCGAAACTGTCAACGGCAATCGTCACGGGGCCCATCCCCAGGAAACCGAAAGCCACCAGCCCGAAGGCAAATACCGTAGGATAGATCATGATCCCGTCCAGCCCCAGGGTACTGATAAAATAAGCCAGCGCCATCAGGATTACGATGGTAATGCCTTCCCAAAAGGCGGAGAAATTTCCGGAGACCAGTCCGGAGAGAATGGTCAGGGAAGCTCCTCCCTCACGTGAAGCAGTAACGATCTCTTTCACATGGCGCGAGTTGGGAGAGGTAAAGGCTTTGGTCAGCTCAGGAATCAGCGCAGCAGCGAGGGTGCCTACACTGATAATGGTAGATAGTTTCCACCACAATCCTGTCACGACCAATCCGTTGGCAAGCCGTATGTCGCCCCCGAGCAGGAAATAGCTCACGATATAAGTGCTGAGGATAGAGACAAAGGAAGTGACCCAGATCAGGGTAGTAAGCGGCGCTTCAAAGTTATAATCCTCGGCTTTCCCATACTTGGCCTTTCCGATAACATCGTTGATCCAGTATGATACGAGAGAAGTAATCACCATCATGATACGCATAACGAAAATCCACACGATCAGGTTGGCCTGAAAATCTGTTCCTACGACAGCCAGCACAATAAAGGAGATAAGGGCTACGCCGGTCACGCCATAGGTCTCGAAACCGTCGGCGGTAGGTCCGACACTATCACCGGCATTATCACCGGTACAATCGGCGATTACACCCGGGTTTCTCGGGTCATCTTCCGGCAGGTTAAATACGATTTTCATCAGGTCGGCCCCGATATCGGCAATCTTGGTAAAGATCCCTCCCGCAACACGCAGGGCACTGGCTCCCAGTGACTCACCGATTGCAAAACCAACGAAACTGGCTCCTGCACTGTCACGCGGGACAAACAGAAGGATAAAGATCATCATGAACAGCTCTACCGTTACCAGTAAAACCCCGACACTCATCCCCGAGCGCAAGGGTATGGAAGTAACATCCCAGGGATGCTTTTTCAAAGAAGCAAATGAGGTACGGCTGTTGGCCAGGGTATTGATCCGGATGCCATACCAGGCCACCCCGTAAGAACCTGAAATACCTATAATAGTCCATAAAATAACCATCAGTACCTTTGGTATGGGCATGTGGCTTAACCCGAAGAAATAATAAAATATTGCAACGGCAACGATCCCGAATAAAATCAAGAGGAACTTTCCTTGCTGTAGCAAATAGGTCTTGCAGGTTTCATAAATAATGCCCGAGACATGCAACATGGCTTTGTGAGCCGGGATCTTTTTGATCTTGGCATAGGTCCATATCCCGAAAACCCATCCGAAGATCACAAAGACCAGCCCGTAAAACAACAGGTCCCATCCGTCCACACCCCCAAGTTTGGGGAATATGCTCTCCCGCATGTTCGGGATATTCAGATCGGCCTCACTGGCCATCGATAAAAACGGAAAAAATAAAAAGAAAAGCAGGCCTGAAAAAACTTTCTTTTTCATAATGATAAATTTTAAATGTTCATAACATAAAATTCCCGGTTCAAAATTATTTTCACAAATATAAATTTTCTGACATACGAAACACCTTATTTGTCTCATGAATTTAAAAAATTCTTTGCGCGCGGATCAGAAAGTGAAAATATTTGGCATTAAACAGATCAAAAAATATGATTGTTCATCAATTTTCGTTATCTTAATCACATGATAACCGGAAATAAAAATCAAACAGCCATGAAAAAACGCATCATAATCCGCACAACACTCTTCCTCGGCCTGTTACTATTTATGCAACAGACCATCTCCTTTGGAAAAATCCTTTTTTATTCTGCCCAAAAAGACACAGCCTCTTTTATTAAACTGGAAGGAACGGTCCTTAACGCCGTAACCGGAAATCCCGTAATTTTTGCTTCCGTCTTTATTGAAGGCACCCATATCGGAACGGTAACAAATACGGAAGGACGTTTTATATTAAAAGTTCCGTCCGACTATTTTGATCACAAAATAGGGTTCAGCAGTCTGGGGTACAAACAAAAGTTCATGACGGTATCTTCCATGAAAGATATAAGCAGGACCATCCGCTTGCAACCGGATGTTATTCCGATCCCTGCCGTGGTCGTTCGAAAGTTGGATCCGGTAAGCCTGATCAAAGGAGCTATGAAAAGAGTTTCCGAAAATTATGGCAAACGTCCGGCCATGATGACGGCTTTTTATCGTGAAACGGTGAGAAAGGGCGCTTCCAAATATCTTTCGGTAGGAGAGGCGGTGCTGGATGTTTATAAGGCTTCTTACAGCAACAACCTGGATATGGACAGGGTGTCGGTTTATAAAGGCAGAAAAGCCATTTACGTTAAACGGGAAGATACATTAATGGTGAAGTTACAGGGAGGCCCTGTCACAGCCTTTTATCTCGATCTTGCAAAAAATCCGGGAGATATACTCTCTTCATATGTATTTGATTATTATGATTATTCCATGGGTGGTCAGGTTAAAATTGACGGCCGGCCCACCTATGTTATCCATTTTGATCAGAAAGATACGGTATCTATTCCGCTGTATCGCGGCACCCTGTATCTTGACACCAGCTCTCTGGCAATCGTACAGGCAGAATATGAGATCAGTCCCAAACAGATTGACCAGGCTGCCAGGTATCTGATTTTGAAAAAACCCGCCCGTCTGCATGTGGATGTATTAAGTGCAGCCTACCTGGTAAAATACCGCCACCTGGACGGAAAATGGGTTTTGAACTACATGCGCCTGGAAAATCATTTTCGAACCAAATGGGCCAAGAAATGGTTTCGATCAAACTATACGATTTTATCCGAAGCCGCGGTTACGGATATTGACTATGAAAATGTGAAAAAACCAAAATACCGGGAAAGCTTTAAGTGGAATGAAATCTTCACCGAGGAAGTAAGTGCTTTTGAAGATCCTGATTTTTGGGGCCCCAATAACGTTATCCAGCCCGAAGAATCCATACAGGAAGCGATTCAAAAAATCAGCCGTAAACTCAAAAAACACGAATAGACAGTAAGCCAAGGTATGGACCCGGATATCGGATTCCTCCCACATTTGCCTGGCTTATGCACTTATTGCATATTTTTTCATATTTCCCCCTCCTTAACAGGGGGGTATTCGCAATATTTATTTTGTATTTTTCTTTTTACCCCCTATTTTTTTACGGGGTAATAAATTTTTATTTACATTTGTTCCGAACTTTAAATTACATATCATGGCACAATTCAGAACAATTGCATTTCAGGAAGTTTTAAAAAGACAACCTGTAGAAGTCAAGGCTCCTTCCAATGAGGTAACCGTTTACTTCGGTTCCAGAGTATTTGATCTGGTAAAGATGCAGAAGTATCTTTCCAAAGAAGCTTATAAGAGTGTCAGGCAAGCCATTCGGGAAAGTACACATATCGACCGGAAGATGGCCGATCAGGTAGCTGCCGGCATGAAAGACTGGGCTATTGACAATGGAGCCACACATTACACCCACTGGTTTCATCCCCTGACCGATGGTACGGCAGAAAAACATGACGGATTTATTGATTTCGGAGATTTCGGCGTAGTGGAGAATTTTTCCGGAGAGCTGCTGGTACAGCAGGAACCTGACGCTTCCAGTTTCCCCAGCGGCGGTATACGCAACACGTTCGAAGCCCGGGGTTATACGGCCTGGGACGTTTCCTCTCCTGCTTTTCTGATAGGAACGACCCTATGTATCCCGACGGTTTTTGTCTCCTACACCGGTGAAGCCCTGGATTATAAAGCCCCTTTACTCCGAGCTCTCAGCATCCTGGATAAAGCCGCTGTGGAGGTATGCCGTTATTTTGATAAAAATGTCAATAAGGTTTTTGCCACCCTGGGATGGGAACAGGAATATTTCCTGATTGACGATGCCTTTTACAATGCCCGCCCCGATCTGATCCTCACCGGCAGGACCCTGGTGGGACACCAGTCCTCCAAAGATCAGCAACTGGATGATCATTATTTCAGCTCTATTCCCGAAAGGGTAAAAGCTTTTATGGAAGATTTTGAAATTGAGGCTTACAAACTGGGAATTCCCGTAAAAACACGTCACAATGAAGTAGCCCCCAATCAGTACGAATGTGCCCCCATCTTCGAAGAAGCAAACCTGGCCAATGATCATAACCAGATCATCATGGACCTGATGAAAAGAGTAGCACGCCAGCACAACTTCAGGGTCCTTTTCCATGAGAAACCCTTTGCCGGCATCAACGGTTCCGGGAAACACAACAACTGGTCCCTGGCCACGGACACGGGCGTCAACCTGTTATCTCCCGGGAAAAATCCGATGGGGAACCTGCAATTCCTGACTTTCCTGGTAAATGTTATCAAAACCGTGCATGACAACCAGGACGTACTGAGAGCCTCCATTCTTACCGCCGGTAACTCACACCGCCTGGGCGCCAACGAAGCCCCTCCCGCCATTCTCTCTATTTTCCTGGGAACAACCCTTTCAAAAATCCTGGTTGACCTGGAGAAAAATGTTCCCAACAACAAAATGACACCGGAAGAAAAAACAGAACTGAAACTGGGCATTGGAAAAATACCGGAAATATTGCTGGACAATACCGACAGGAACAGAACCTCTCCCTTTGCCTTTACCGGAAATCGGTTTGAATTCCGTGCTGTAGGATCCAGCGCCAACTGTGCTGCCCCGATGATTGTTCTGAACGGAGCCCTGGCTTATCAACTGAAAGAATTTAAAAAAGAAGTTGATAACCTGATTGAAAAGCACAGCCTTAAAAAGGATGAAGCCATCTTCAAGGTGCTTAGAAAATATATTTCAGAATCAAAAAAAATACTTTTCGAGGGAGATAATTATAGTGCCGAGTGGAAAGAAGAAGCTGAAAAACGTGGGTTAAGCAACATCACCAGCGTACCTGAGTCTCTGGCCAGGTATCTCACTCCTCAGGCTAAGAAAGTACTTATTGATAATGGTATCTTCGATGAACGGGAGCTGGAAGGCCGTGTTGAAGTGGAGTATGAAAAATTCACGAAAAAAATCCAGATCGAAGCCCGCGTACTGGGGGATCTGGTTATCAACCACATCGTCCCGACAGCCGTACAATACCAGAACAAACTGATCGAAAATGTCAAAGGATTGAAAGATCTTTTTTCAGAAAAGGAATTCGAAGAACAGGCCAGCCACCGGATCGGGATCATCAAGGATATCTCCGGACACGTCTCAATTATAAAAAGTAAGGTTACTGAAATGGTCAACGCCCGAAAAGTGGCCAATAAAATAGAAGATGAAGTGGATAAGGCATTTGCATATAACAAAACGGTCAGGCCGTATCTGGATGAAATCCGGTATCATGTTGATAAACTTGAGCTGATAGTAGACGACGAGTTGTGGCCCTTGCCAAAATACCGCGAAATATTATTCACAAGATAGAAAATAACAGCCGCAAAGCCCCGTCCGTAGCTGTTGGTTTTATGGTTAGTAAGAAAAGTTGTTCCGGAATTCCGGAACAACTTTTTTTTGCCCCGAAAAAATATTTACATTTATAACCTCGTTGTAAGGCTATATTATGAGAACTTGTGCTTCCATCCTGATAATTCTTTTTCTCGGCCTCCCGGGAGTGTACGGACAGAAAAAGAAAATGGCCAAAGCCGAAGAAGCTTTAAAGGCCGGAGAATATTATGATGCCATTGACTTATTCAAAGATGCGTATTCGTCTATCAAAAACAAAGAGGCCAAAACCGAGGTGGTATTCAAGATAGCAGAATGTTACAAACTGATCGACGAACCTGATAAAGCCGAGCTTTGGTATAAAAAAGCCATCACCAAGGGCTATCCTGATCCTACGGCCATTCTTTATTATGCCCAGCAAATGATGAAGAACGGAGAATACCAACAGGCCATCGAGGAATTCAATAAATACAAGCAACTCGTCCCCAATGATCCGCGCAGCAACGAAGGAATCCAATCCTGCGACCAGGCTCTGAAATGGATGGATCAACCTACAGGATATCGTATTGAGGAAATGCGTTATTTTAATTCGCGTTTCAGTGATTTTTCTCCGGCATATGCCCGTGATGACTATCAGGTCGTTTATTTCACCTCATCCCGTGACGAGGCTACCGGGAATAAAGTCCATGGCGCTACCGGACAAAACTTTTCGGATATTTTCATTTCCAAACGTGACAGAAAAGGAAAATGGAGTACGCCAGTACCTTTGGAAGGCCCTGTAAATACCCCTTTTGAAGAAGGGACTCCTTCTCTCTCTTCCGATTATAACACCATGTATTTTACCCGTTGCGAAATGGATAAGCACCGAAAACTGGGGTGCCGCATTATGGTTTCTAAAAAAAACGGGGAAGAATGGGGAAAACCCGAAGATCTGAAACTGGTACCGGACAGTCTGACGGAGGCTCATCCTGCCATTTCTTCCGACGGTTTGACCCTCTTTTTTGTCTCGGATAAACCAGGAGGTTTTGGGAAAAAAGATCTCTGGAAAGTTACACGGGGAAGCGAGGGGGATGCCTGGGGGGAACCGGAAAACCTCGGCCCCGATATCAATACCGAAGGAAATGAAATGTTCCCCTATGTCGATCATAAAGGAACCCTCTATTTTGCTTCTGACGGCTGGCCGGGGATGGGAGGTCTGGATATTTTCCGGGCCAAACAGAACGATAACGGCCGCTGGAAAGTAGAAAACCTCAGATATCCCATCAATTCCCCGGCCGATGACTTTGGTATTATTATGCAAGACAATGAAATAAAGGGCTTTTTCTCCTCTTCACGCAAAGGAAGAACGCGGGATGATATCTATGCATTTGTCCTGCCTCCCCTGAAGTTCAGCATTCTGGGTACCGTGCGAAACCTGCAAACCGACGAGATCATCCCCTATTGCCGGATCAAAATGATCGGCAGCGACGGAACGATCCTTCAGGATAGCACCAATGCTAAAGGAACCTTCCGTTTTATGCTGAAACCCAATACCGACTATATCTTCATTGCTTCCAAAGAAGGCTATCTGAACGGGAAAAGCAAGGAAACCACCAAAGGCCTGAAAAAAAGCTCCGAACTCAAAACCACCATACAACTGGCATCCATTGCCAAACCTATTGAGATTCCTAATATTTATTACGATTTCGGCAAGTGGGATTTGCGACCCGAATCTATGGTCGCCCTGGATCACCTGGTGGAGATCCTGAATGATAATCCCAATATCGTTATTGAACTGCGATCCCATACCGACTCCAGGGCATCGGAAGAGTACAACCTGAATCTCTCACAGAAAAGGGCCCAGGCAGTCGTAGATTATCTTATCCGTAAAGGCATAGACCCGAAACGACTCATCGCCAAAGGATATGGTGAATCTATGCCGAAGGTGGTAGATAATAAACTGGCACAACAATATCCTTTCCTGAAAGAGGGGACCCTGCTGGATGACAAATTTATCAATTCGCTGACAGACGAGAATCAGAAAGAGATCTGTCACCAGATTAACCGTCGTACCGAATTCCAGGTGTTACGTACGGATTTCCCTACGAAGGAAAAAAACAACAAGAAGTAGTTATGGGCGCCGGTTCATCGAGATATGCCCGCCGGGGCGTTTCCTCGCAGAAAGAAGAGGTGCATGCTGCCATACGGCAGGTGGATAAGGGGCTTTTCCCCGGGGCTTTTTGCAAAATCATCCCGGATCTGCTGGCCGGAGATAAAGAATGGTGTTCTATCATGCATGCCGACGGTGCCGGCACCAAATCGGTACTGGCTTATCTTTACTGGAAAGAAACCGGTGATCTTTCGGTGTGGGAAGGCATTGCTCAGGATGCGCTGGTGATGAACATCGATGACTTGCTGTGTGTGGGAGCCACAGACAACATCCTGGTATCTTCCACCATCGGCCGTAATAAATCACGGATCCCGGGAGAGGTGATTGCTGCCCTTATCCACGGAACGGAAAAATTTCTGTCTTTTCTTCGCGAACAAGGAATACAAGCCTACTCTACCGGCGGTGAAACGGCAGATGTCGGAGACATCGTCAGAACCATCATCGTCGACTCAACGGTCACTGCCCGCATGAAAAGAGAAGAGGTGATCACCAACGACCGCATTGCTCCCGGGGATGTGATCGTAGGACTGGCTTCTTACGGTCAGGCATCCTACGAAAAAGAATACAACAGCGGTATCGGCAGCAACGGACTCACCTCGGCCCGTCATGATATCTTTTTTCATGCCCTGGCAAAAAAATATCCCGAAGCCTGGGATCCTGCCATCCCCGAGGATCTTGTTTATTCCGGGAAATATACCCTTACCGACCCTGTCGAAATACCGGGAATGGACATGGGGAAAATGGTTCTTTCCCCCACAAGGACTTACGCCCCGGTAATCCGCGAGATACTCGGACTTTTCCGGAAAGACATTCATGGAATGATTCATTGTACGGGGGGCGGACAAACCAAAATACTTCATTTCATTGACCGGTTGCACATCGTTAAAGAGAATCTCTTCCCGGTACCGCCGGTGTTCAGATACATCCGGCAAAGCAGCGGCACAGACTGGAAAGAGATGTACCAGGTATTTAACATGGGCCACCGGATGGAACTCTATGTTCCACCCACCCTGGCAGAGGAGATTATCCGCATCGCCAACACCCGGCATATAAAAGCCCGGATTGTGGGCCGGGTCGAAAAATCGGATCGCCGCTGGTTGACATTGGTTACCGCAAACGGAACCTTCGAATATTAACTTCCCTCCGGAAGCAGTCCTGAAAAACCCTGTTTATTTCTTACCTTTGTATCCTGAAAAAAGAAAGTCATCATTATGAGTAAGAATCTGATCCTGGAAAAACTGGAGGGTGTCAAAGACCGGTTTGATAACGTGTCACGTGAACTATCCGACCCGCAGGTTATGTCCGATATGAAGCGTTATATCAAACTGAACAAAGAATACAAGGAACTTGAGCCGATCATCAATACCTATAAGGAATATAAGGAACTTTTAAGCAACATTGATACGGCCAAACAGATGTTGTCGGAAGAAAAAGACGAGGAGATACGGGAAATGGCCCGGCAGGAGCTGGACGAGTGGCAGTCGAAAAAAGAACCTCTGGAAGAAAAAATAAAGTTATTGCTGGTACCGGCAGATCCGCAGGATAAAAAAGATGCAATTGTCGAAATCCGTGCCGGCACAGGCGGGGACGAAGCCAGTATCTTCGCGGGCGATCTGTTTCGCATGTATTCGAAGTTTGCCGAAAACAAAGGCTGGAAAATTGAGATTAATCGTTTTACAGAGGGAACATCCGGAGGATATAAGGAAATTGTGTTCACACTCAGAGGAGACGGAGTATATGGAATTATGAAATACGAATCGGGCGTACACCGTGTGCAACGGGTGCCTCAGACGGAGACGCAGGGCAGGGTTCATACCTCTGCAGCCACCGTGGCAGTATTACCCGAAGCAGACGATTTTGACGTAGAGATCAAACCCGAAGATGTACGGAAAGATACCTACTGCTCTTCGGGACCCGGCGGACAATCGGTCAATACGACTTATTCCGCCATACGCCTTACGCACATCCCCACCGGCATCGTGGTTACCTGCCAGGATGAAAAATCCCAGTTGAAGAACCTGGATAAAGCCATGTCCGAGTTGCGTACCCGTTTGTACAACCTGGAATACCAGAAATATCTGGACGAGATCGCTTCCAAAAGAAGAACGATGGTCTCCACCGGCGACCGGTCGGCGAAAATTCGCACCTACAATTATCCGCAGGGGCGGGTGACCGACCACCGGATCAACCTTACATTGTATAACCTGCAATCTGTCCTGAACGGGGATATCCAGGAACTGATCGACAAACTGCAAATGGCGGAAAATGCAGAAAGACTGAAAGAGAATGAAGTTTAATTCCTGCTGTCTGATTTTCTTTTTTTTATAGCAGGATATTATGCCAAAAGAAAAAAATCATTACCTTGTGAAGCCAATAATTTAAAAAAACTTATGCCATGAAAAGATCTTTTTTTGTTATCCTGCTGTTGACCGGAATCGTTATGACCGCCGGTATGAGTGCCTGCAAAACCAAAGGCACCAAAAAGAGTGAGAATGAAAAAGCCGTAACCGAAGCCCTTACCCCTGAAAAACTGGGGTGGAAACTGGGCGTTCAGTGCTGGACTTTCAAAGAGTACACGTTTGCGGAAGCCCTGCAAAAAATCAAACAACTGGGCTTGAAATATGTTGAAATGTATCCCGGACAAAAAATCGGAGGAGGGTACGAAGGAACCACCCATTTTACTGCCGATGCGGATGCCCGGGCTGCCATGAAAAAATTGCTGCAGGAAAATAACCTGACACTGGTAAATTACGGAGTGGTTCATGGAAAAGACAATGAAGAATGGAAACAAATCTTTGACTTTGCCAAAGACATGGGGATTCAGACCCTTACTGCCGAACCTACCCCCGCCCAGTTGGACTATGTGGAAAAACTATGCGATGAATACGGGATCAATATTGCCATTCACAATCATCCCAAACCCTCCTTTTACTGGAGCCCGGATACCGTGCTGAAATATGTGGATGGCCGTTCCAAAAGAATCGGAGCCTGTGCCGATGTGGGACACTGGGTACGTTCAGGCCTCGATCCGGTTGAATGTCTGAAAAAACTGGATGGGCGTATCATCTCATTACACTTCAAGGACCTCAATGAAAAATCCAGGGAGGCCCATGATGTCCCTTGGGGAACAGGCATATCCGATGTACCGGCCATGTTGAAGGTTCTGAAAGACCAGGGATTCAAGGGGGTTTTCAGTATCGAATATGAATACCACTGGAAAACATCCATGCCCGAGCTGGAAGAATCCATCAAAAATTTCAACAAGATCGTCTCGCAACTTTGATTCCTGAAAAAGCTCCCGGATGAACCGTGATGCGTTATTTGATCATATACGCAGAAAAAAAAGTTTTCTGTGTATAGGTCTTGATACGGATAGAAGGAAAATCCCGGCCCATCTGCTCAAAGAAGAGGATCCTGTATTTGCGTTTAACAGGCAAATCATTGAGGCTACCCGTTCTTTTGCCGTAGCCTATAAGCCGAATATCGCTTTTTATGAAGTATACGGGGATTCCGGATGGCGGTCGTTGGAAAAAACGGTGGATTATATCCGGAAAACGGATCCTTCGGTTTTCATTATTGCAGATGCCAAACGCGGCGATATCGGAAATACCTCACGCCTGTATGCCCGCGCTTTTTTTGAAACCCTCGGCGCAGATGCACTCACCGTAGCTCCATACATGGGCCATGATTCCGTACTTCCTTTTCTGGAATACAAGGATAAATGGGTAATCCTGCTGGCGCTCACCTCCAACCCCGGTGCAGAGGATTTTCAGTTTTTCTACAGCGGGAAAGAACAAAAGTTCCTATACCAGAAAGTGTTGCAGGAAGCTGCCACATGGGCTTCCCCCGACAACCTGATGTTTGTGACAGGAGCCACCCGGGCTGAGAAACTGAAAGACATCCGGAAATGGGTGCCGGATCATTTTCTGCTGGTTCCCGGCGTAGGGGCACAGGGGGGGAGCCTGGAAGAGGTGGCCCGTCATGGCATGAACGACCGGTGCGGATTGCTGGTAAACTCTTCCCGGGGCATTATCTATGCGGGAAAAGACAAGGATTTTGCACATGAGGCAGCGCGCGAAGCCTACGCTCTGCAGCAAAAAATGGAACACCTCCTGGAACAAAAAGGGATCGTATGACCTTATCATAACTTTCTTGAAAGAAGCGCTATTACATTTTATCTGGCACCAGCGGCTGTTCGACCCTGACAAACTGATCACCGCAGAGGGAGAGCCTGTGGAAGTGCTCTCCCCGGGTCGCCCCAACAGAGATGAAGGTCCTGATTTCCTGGACGCCAGAATCAGGATCGGAAACATGTTGTGGGCCGGAAATGTAGAGATTCATAAAAAATCATCCGACTGGTTCCGGCACGGTCATTTCCAGGATCCCTTGTATGATTCGGTCATCCTGCATGTGGTAACTCACCATGACAATCCGGTCACCCGCACCAATGGGGAGACAATCCCGGTGTCAGAACTCTCTTTTGATCCGGCCTTGCAGGACAATTATGAAACCCTGATGCATAAACACAGTTGGGTGGCTTGCAGCGATCATCTTCATCGTATCGACCCGTTCGTGATCAAGCACTGGCTGGGAAGCCTTGTGATCGAGAGACTTGAACAACACACCGTAGAAATTAAAAAGGAGCTCGAAGAAACAGACAACAACTGGGAAGAAGTATTGTACCGTTTTCTGGCCCGGGGGTTTGGACTCAAAGTAAATGCACGGCCTTTTTATCTTACCGCCCGCTCACTGCCCCTGAAATATCTTGCCAAACACCGGGATAACCTGATGCAGGTGGAAGCCATGTTGTTCGGACAGGCAGGACTGCTGGATACCAATCTGTTCGGCGACGAGTATTATGAAGCACTGAAAAAAGAATACCACTACCTGCAAAAAAAATTCTCCCTGACCCCTGTTGCCGGCCCCTACTGGCGACAGATGCGCATGCGTCCTTCTTCTTTCCCAACCATACGCATCGCAGAGTTTGCCCGTTTTATTCACCAGCATGAACACGTCTTTTCCCGGATCATGCAAAAGCCTTCACTTCCCGAACTGGAATCTTTATTCAACATCGCAACTGACGGATACTGGGATACCCATTATCTTTTCAACAAACCTGCAAAAAAACAAAAAAAGAGCTTCGGAAAACAGGCTTTTCAGACATTATTGATCAATGTGATTATCCCTTTATATTTTATCCATGGGAAGATCACCGGAAATGATGAGCTCAGGGAAAAAGCGCTGGATATACTTGAAAAACTGCCTGCCGAGAAAAACCGGATCATCCGCCTCTGGGAAGATACCGGCATCCATGCCGACAACGCTTTTTATTCGCAGGCTTTACTGCAACTGAAAAATGCGTATTGCAATCCGGGACGATGCCTCGACTGCCGGATCGGCATGAAAGTTATGACCCTTGACCTTCCCCGGTAAAACCTGCCCGGGCAATGTACCTCCGGATAAGATCCCCCTCCTTAATAATATCCCATAAAACCCGTACCCCTTTCGACCTTTTAACCTTATGACTTTTTGACCCTTCTTCCTCTTTGGCCTTTCGACTTTTTGACCTTTTGACTTTTCGACCTTTTGACTCTTTGACCTTTTGACTTTTCGACCTTTTGACTCTTTGACCTTTTGCCCTTTTGACTTTTTGACCTTTCTTTTAACTATATTTGCATCAACAGTTCTTTTGATCATATATTCCTTCGGTTATCCATGCACAGGTCGTTTATTACATCCGAAACAGCAAACAGCAAAGTTTCCTTACGCCTGGCTGTTATTTTGCTGGTCACCCTTGTCGCTCTCGGGGTTTCGGGCTATATGATCCTGGAAGGCTATTCTCTTCTTGACGCCTTCTATATGACTATTATCACGGTCTCTACGGTCGGCTTCAGGGAAGTCCGGACCCTCTCGGACTCCGGTAAAATTTTTACGATTCTGTTGATTATCCTCAGCCTTGGGACTTTCGTCTTTGCATTGTCCAACCTGACACGTTATCTGCTGGAAGGAATTTTCAGAAACACCTTTTATTTAAAAAGAATCAAAAACAAAATTAAGAAATTGGAAAATCACACCATTTTATGCGGATATGGCCGGAATGGCAGACAGTCCGCCAAAGAGCTCTCGGATCACGGAAGAGATTTTGTGATCATTGAAAACAACCCGCTGCATCTTGAAGACCTGGAAGATGAGCATAGTTTTCTGGTAATTGAGGGAGATGCCACCCAGGAGGAAACCCTTCTGGAAGCAGGAGTGGAAAAGGCAGGCGCCCTCATAACCACCCTGCCCAACGATGCAGACAATCTGCTGATCGTAATTACGGCCCGGCAGTTTAATCCCGGCATGAAAATTATCAGCAGGGCTTCTGACGAAAAAGCCGAGAAAAAACTGAAACGCGCCGGAGCTACCAACGTCATCATGTCGGACAAGATCGGCGGCCAAAGAATGGCCAAGCTGGTAGTACAGCCGGATGTGGTGGAATTCCTCGAAAAGATCATGCTGCAGAGTTCATCCGATGTCAACCTGGAAGAGATCTCCTGTGAGGCAATGTGCGACCTGTTTAATCATAAATCCATCAGGGACCTGGGCATTCGGAATAAATCCGGAGCCAATATTATCGGGATGAAGAAAAAAGAGGATTATCTCTTTAATCCGGACCCCGATGTGCTTCTGGACAAATCCGATAAACTTTTCGTGCTGGGACGACCCGACCAGATTTCCCTGATGAAAAAGCTTTTGCAGAAAGGAGAAATATGAGCCCGGGGATATCTGTTCAATCTCTTGTTTTTCAAATAAAATGAATAAAATTTATCCGGGGTGTTGGTTTAATTAAAAAAAACCGTAATTTTGCAAATCTTTTAGATAGGGTCTATAAATTGTTTAACCAGTAGAAGAATTATGTATTTAACGGCAGAAAAGAAAAAAGAGTTTTTTGGTAAGTATGGAAAGTCGGCAGAGGATACCGGCTCAATAGAAGCACAGATTGCCCTGTTTACCTACAGGATTGCGCACCTGACAGAACATCTGAAAATGAACAAAAAAGATTATTCCACACAGCGGGCATTGCTTAAGCTTGTCGGGAAACGCCGCAGGCTGCTTGATTACCTGAAACAAAGGGATATCGAACGCTACAGGACTATCATCAAGGATCTTAAGATCAGAAAATAAACAAAGGGGAGGCAATTGATACCGATTGCCTCTTTTTGTATTGTATGTAATCAACCACGATTTAATTTATTTATTACAATGTCAAATATTTATACAAAAACAATCGATCTGGGTGACGGCCGTGAGATTGTTCTGGAAACAGGAAAACTTGCCAGACAGGCAGATGGTTCCGTCTTATTGAAAATGGGACGTACCATGTTATTAGCTACCGTCGTATCCGCTAAAGAAGCCAGAGAGGATGTGGACTTTATGCCCCTCTCTGTCGATTACAAAGAAAAATTTGCCAGCCTGGGACGTATCCCCGGCGGCTTTATGAAAAGAGAAGCCCGTCCCTCCGACTACGAAATCCTGGTAGCCCGTCTTGTGGACCGGGTATTAAGACCGCTGTTCCCGGAAGATTATCATGCCGACACTTTTGTCAACATTAATCTTATCTCGGCTGATAAAGACACCATGCCTGATGCACTGGCCGGACTGGCCGCCTCTGCTGCCCTGGCTGTCTCGGACGTTCCTATCCAGGAACCGATCTCCGAAGTTCGCGTGGGCAGACTCAACGGTGAACTCATTATCAACCCTTCCTTCTCCCAACTGGAGGAATGTGATATTGATATTATCGTGGGGGCTACCAAAGACAATATCATGATGGTGGAGGGAGAAATGAAAGAAGTTTCCGAAGGGGATATGCTTGAGGCCATGAAATTTGCCCATGAGGCAATCAAAAAACAATGTCAGGCCCAGGAAGAAATGATGAAGGACCTGAACATCATCAAACGGGAATATACCGGAGATGTCGAAGACGAAGCCCTGAAGAAAAAAGTGTTAAAAGAAACCTACGATAAGGTTTATGCCATCGCCAAGCAGGGCATCCCCGATAAACATAAACGATCCGAAGAATTTGACCGGGTCAGGGATGAATTTCTGTCCCAATACAGTGAAGAAGAGCGCGAAGAAGTGGTATCGCTGGTAAAACGATATTTCCATGATGTGCACAAAGAAGCTGTCCGCCGTCTGATCCTGGATGAGAGTGTACGGCTTGACGGTCGGAAACTGGATGAAATAAGGCCGATCTCCTGCGAAGTGGATTTTCTGCCTGCAGCTCATGGCTCGGCGTTGTTTACAAGAGGCGAGACCCAGTCGCTTACTACCGTAACCCTGGGCACCAAGCTGGATGAAAAGATCATCGATGAAGTGTTGGTACAGGGCACCGAAAAATTTGTCCTGCATTATAATTTCCCGCCGTTTTCTACCGGCGATGCCCGTCCAAACAGAGGGGTAAGCCGCCGCGAGGTAGGACATGGCAACCTGGCCCACCGGGCTCTGAAAAATATGTTGCCGCCGGAAAGTGAAGTTCCTTACGCCGTCCGGGTGGTATCCGATATCCTCGAATCCAACGGATCTTCTTCTATGGCTACCGTATGTGCAGGAACGCTGGCCCTGATGGACGCCGGGATCCAGATCAAAAAACCGGTCTCAGGGATTGCCATGGGCCTGATCACAGACAAAGACAGTGATAAATTTGCCGTGCTGTCAGATATCCTGGGCGACGAAGATCACCTGGGGGATATGGACTTCAAGGTTACCGGGACGCGCGACGGAATCACCGCGACCCAGATGGACATCAAGGTGGACGGCCTTCCTTATGAAATCCTGGAGAAAGCTCTCGACCAGGCTAAAAGAGGCAGAATGCACATCCTCGACATCATGGAGCAAACCATTGACAAACCCAGACCCGACCTGAAACCGCACGCCCCCAGAATTATCCAAATGACCATCCCGAAAGAAATGATCGGTCCGCTGATCGGCCCCGGAGGGAAAATCGTTCAGGAAATACAGCGCGAAACCAATACGACCATCGTAATTGAAGAGATCAGCGATGTAGGAGTGGTGGATATCTATGGCGAGAACAAAGAAGCCATTGATAATGCGGTAAAAAGAGTGAACGACATTGTCGCCCTGCCGGAAGTCGGCGCTACCTATAAAGGGATTGTAAAGTCTATCGTTCCCTTTGGCGCTTTTGTTGAGATCATGCCCGGAAAAGAAGGCCTTTTGCATATCTCCGAGATCGCCTGGAAAAGAATCAACGACGTCAATGATGTTTTGAAAGAAGGAGAGGAGATTGAAGTCAAACTGATCGGTCAGGATGAGAAAAACGGGAAAATGAAGCTTTCCATGAGAGCGCTTCAACCCAAGCCCGAAAATTATGAAGAAGAACACAGGAGACAACGCCCCCACCGGGATCACCGGGACAACCGCAATCATCGCGATCAAAGAAGACCCCACGGATCTTCTCACCGGCAGGATAGCCCCAAAGATTCCGAATAATTTTTACGGATGATACCAAAAAGGTCATGAGATTTCATGACCTTTTTTTGTATCTTTCAACCTCGTTTATCAGCCCGCCGTAAAAATGGAAAAACGTTCAGATAAAATGACTTCCGGGTTCCGGAAAATGAAGTTTCCCGGAATGAAAGCGCGGTTTTTGCGTCTGGACCGTTTTTTGCGCATGACGGACAATCTGGACCGCCAGCCTTATTGCCCTGATTGCCAATCCTTGGCCGAAGAGGCAGAACAACTTTCAAGACAAACCATCCAAACGGAAAAAGATTTCCAGCAGTTTGAAATACGGTACATGAATCTCTTTGGAAAGATCAATGAACATCTGAAAATTTCTCACGGGTACCGTATCCCTAATTACTTTATTTCCCTTTATACCCTGCTTTATACTATCGTGGGGATACTGGCAGGCCTGTTTGTCGTTTATCTGGGACGCACCGGTAATTTCGGAAAATGGAGCTATGAAATCGGAGGATTGCTCGGTTTTGTCACCGGCCTTGCCATCGGGAGAATATCAGGACATCGCAAAGACAAACAGATGGAACATGAACACAGAAACCTCTATTGAAAAATTACTTTAAAAGATAAAAAGTGAACCGTACCACAAAATCCTTATCACCCAATAAAAAAAACACCTATGAAAGCAAATTTCCCGATTCTGTTACTTCTTGCAGGACTTATTATGAGTACTGTTTCCTGTAATTCAGGTCGCATCCATTACCCCGTAACCAGGAAACTGAACCAGGTGGATGACTATTTCGGGGTCAAGGTTCAGGACCCGTATCGATGGCTGGAAAATGATACCTCAAAAGAAACGGAAGCCTGGGTTAAGGCAGAGAATAGCGTAACCTTTGCTTATCTGGACAAGATCCCCTACAGGGGTAAAATAAAAAACCGACTGGAAGAGTTGTGGAATTACCCAAAAATGTCTTCACCGTGGAAAGAAGGAGGATATTATTTCTTTGCAAAAAACAACGGATTGCAGAACCAGAGTGTCTACTACATCCAGAAAGACCTGAAAAGCAAACCACAGGTGATCCTCGATCCCAATAAGTTATCCGGCGACGGCACCGTGGCGTTGAGCAATTTCTCCGTTTCCAAAGACGGGAAGTATCTGGGCTACGGCATTTCCCGCAGCGGCTCCGACTGGCAGGAGTTCTTTGTCAGGGACATACAAACCAAAAAAGACCTGCCAGACCATCTGAAATGGATCAAATTTTCGGGCCTGGCATGGCATGGAAAAGGCTTTTATTACAGCCGGTATGTCAAACCCTCCAAAGGACAGGAACTGATCGCTTCCAATCGCAACAGCAAAGTGTACTATCACAAGACAGGCACTCCCCAGGAAGAAGACCGGCTGATCTATGAGGATCCTGAACATCCCGACTGGAGCTTTTCTCCCGGTGTCACCGATGACCAGCATTATCTGATCATATCCGTGACCCGTTCTACCAGCGGAAATGCCCTGTATCTGAAAGATCTTACACAAAAAGATGCTCCGCTGGTTAAAGTGGTTGAAAACTTCGACCATGATTACTGGGTGGTTGATCATTCCGGCAACCGACTGTTGATCATGACCAATAATCAGGCACCCCGCTATAAACTTATTGCCTTAAAAGATAATGACCTGAATATGGATCATGCCATGGTGGTCTTACCGGAAAATGAGAAGGAAGTGCTCACCGGCGTTGTTTTGGGAGGAGATAAGCTGATTGCAGAATATCTCAAAGATGCCCATTCCCTGTTACGTGTGTATGACGGGCAGGGACATTTTCTCCATGAGGTCTCCCTGCCGGGGTTAGGTTCGGTAGGAGGGTTCCATGCCAGACCGGGGGAAAATCTCGCTTTCTATACGTTTACTTCCTTTACCTTCCCCTCGGTGGTGTATAAATATGATATTGCCGCCAACCGCTCGGAAGTTTTCTTCAAGCCTGACATTGACTTTGATTTCGATAATTATGTTACCAAACAGGTCTTTTATTTCAGCAAAGACAGCACGCGTATTCCCATGTTCATTGTTCATCGCAAAGACCTTAAAATGAACGGAAAAAACCCTACACTACTTTACGGATATGGTGGATTCAATATCAGTCTTACCCCGTCTTTCAGGATCTCCCGGCTTATATGGCTGGAAAACGGAGGAGTGTATGCCATGGCCAATCTGCGGGGCGGAGGGGAATACGGAGAAGAATGGCACCGGGCCGGCACAAAAATGCATAAACAAAATGTATTTGACGATTTTATCTATGCGGCCAAATATCTGATTCATGAAAAATACACCTCGCCCGACTACCTGGCCATCCAGGGAGGGTCCAACGGAGGCCTGCTGATAGGCGCTGTCGTCAACCAGGCACCGGAATTATTCCGGGTGGCCCTGCCTGCTGTCGGAGTGATGGACATGCTGAGATATCATAAGTTTACCATTGGCCGCTACTGGGCCTCCGATTACGGGACCAGCGAAGACAGTAAAGAGATGTTCGAATACCTGTACCACTACTCTCCCCTGCACAACATCAGAGCGGGAAAACCTTATCCGGCCATGATGATCACCACAGCCGACCATGATGACAGAGTGGTCCCGGCGCACAGTTTCAAATATGCAGCTACCCTGCAGGCTGTCTACAAAGGGGAAAATCCTATCCTCATCAGGATCGAAACAAAAGCAGGCCACGGTGGAGGCAAACCTACCACTAAACAAATCGAAGAAGCTGCCGATTTATATGCTTTTACTTTTTATAATATCGGGATAACTCCAAACTATTAATTTTAACACCCATTTCCTTCTTTCCTGCATGAAGAAAATAAAATATAACTATATCGTAATCGAAGGAAATATCGGGGCCGGCAAGACCTCCCTGGCCTCTATGATTGCGAAGGATTACGGGGCACGTCTTATCCTGGAACAATTTGCAGACAATCCTTTCCTCGCAAAATTCTATGCCCAGCCCGAGAGATATGCTTTCCCCCTGGAAATGTCATTTCTGGCGGAAAGATACAATCAGTTAAAACACGAACTGGCCCATCCCGAGCTGTTTACCAGTTTCACCATCGCAGACTATTATTTTTCAAAATCCCTGATCTTTGCTCAAAACAACCTGGGCAGGGATGAGTATAACCTATATCAACAGATCTTCTCTATTATCTACGATACGCTTCCACGCCCGGATCTTTATGTGTACCTGCATGTGTCTATCCAACGCCTGCTGAAAAATATTGACCTGCGAGGCAGGGATTATGAAAAAAATATCCATGCAGGATACCTTGAAAAGATTCAAAACGGCTATTTCAGATTTATGCGTCAGGAAAAAGACATCCCCTTCCTGGTAATAGATATTAACAACATCGACTTTGTAAAAAACAGCGAGGATTACAAGAAACTAGCCCGTTTGATCTTTTCCGGGGACTATACCCCCGGAATAACACGCAAATTACTCTGACTTTGCCCTGTCCGAAACGCTGAAATGCAGTTATTTCCACTTTTTACACAAAAAACATAAGGATTTTTTTTTTTTTTTGCAAAACTTCGTAGTTTTGTGATAGCATCTGAAAAGATTGTTAACATAACTCAAATAACAGATTAAATTATGAAAAGACTAATTTATGTATCTCTCGTGATTGTTACTGCTGCTGTTTTTAGCAGTTGTAGTGGTCTGAATAAAATGAAAAAAGAAGCCGGGAATATTAGTTATCAGGTTACCCCGAAAGTATTGGAAGAACATGCCGGACAAGTGAAAGTTACCATTACCGGACAGTTTCCTGAAAAATATTTCAACAAAAAGGCCACGGTTACGGCCACCCCGGTTCTGGTTTACAATGGTGGTGAACAAGCTTATACCCCTGTTACCTTGCAGGGTGAAAGCGTAGAAGCCAATAACAAAACCATAAGTTATACAGGCGGTAAGTTTACCTACAACGGAGTAGTGGATTTCTCTGACAGCATGAGAATTTCTCATCTGGTATTAAGATCTACCGCTTCTATCAAAACCAAGTCTGTTGACTTCGAACCCGTTCCGCTGGCCGACGGAGTGATTGCCACCCCCACGCTGGTGAAAAAAATGCCCCGGCCGACTTACATACCCGATCATTATCAAAGAGTCGTTCCCAAAACAGGCGAAGCGGACATTAACTTTGTAATTAACCGTTACAATATCCGCCGTTCGGAGCTGAAAGCTGAAGATGTCAAAGACCTGTTCGGTTTTATCCAGCAATTGCCGGAAACGCCGAACCTGAAATATACCGGAAGCGAAATCCACGGTTATGCTTCTCCCGACGGACCTTACAAGTTTAATGATAAACTTAGTAAGAAGCGTGCTGAAGTAGTGGATAAATTTATGAAGAAGACATTCAAATCCGATAAGGTTTTGCCAAAAGGCGACGCAAAATTTACAGATCATTCCACGGCTGAAGACTGGGAAGGGTTCAAAAAGCTGGTCGCCGCTTCTAACATGAAAGACAAAGATCTTATCCTGCGTGTTCTTTCCATGTACTCGGATCCCGATGTACGGGAAAAAGAAATCAAAAATATGGCAGAAGCTTATGACCAACTAAAAAAGGATATCCTTCCCGAATTACGTCGTTCGGTCATTCGTGTCAATGCCGACCTGGTCGGATTGTCGGATGATGAAATCCTGAATTATATTGAAACTAAACCGGACACCGTTTCCCTCGAAGCTATGCTGCATGCTGCAGGTCTTGTGAAAGATCTTGACAAAAAGCTGAAATATTATCAAATGGCTTTCGATAAAGAACCGCGGTGCATCCGTGCCATCAACAATGTCGGAGCTGCTTATCTCCAGAAAGGCGATATCGCCAATGCCGAAAAAGCACTCAAACAAGCCCAGGCATTAAAAGACATCGACCCGGTCAAAAGCAACCTCGGTTTTGTCGAACTCATGAAAGGAAACCTGGATAAAGCATCCGAGTACTTTACATCCATGCAGAAACCCACCAAAGAGTCCAACTTCGGGCTGGGAACCATCGCTATTATCAATGCGAAATATCAGGATGCCGTCAACTATTTTGGTACCGAACCTTCCTTCAATGCAGCACTGGCCAAATTACTCAACGGCGATGCACAAGGAGCCAAGAGCACACTGGACGCTATCGATCATGTATGCAAATGGAAAGAGTATTTGAAAGCTGTCGTAAACGCCCGGTTGGGTAATGACAACGGCGTTCTCGAAAGCCTGAAAAAAGCTGTCGGAATGGATCCTAAACTGAAAGAAGAAGCCAAAACCGACATGGAATTTGCCAAATACTTTGAAAACGACCAATTTAAGGCCATTGTACAGTAAATGAATAATATTGTAAATAAAAAAAAAAGCGGCTTACTGCCGCTTTTTTTTTGTGCGTATCTTTTGATAATTACTCTTTTATCTTAAGAAAGAAATCCCATAAAACAATCCCTGCACTCACAGATATATTGAAGGAGTGTTTTGTGCCAAATTGAGGAATCTCAAGACAATAGTCACTGAGGTCGACGATCTCCTGAGCAACCCCTTTTACCTCATGACCGAAAATCAGTGCATAGCGGTTGTTTCTGTCCGGCTGAAACCGGTCAAGCGGGATGCTTCCTTCAGCCTGCTCAATGGACAGGATAGTATATCCGTCCTTCCGGAGTTGAATTACAGCCTCCTCCGTATGTTCAAAATATTGCCAGGGCACCGATTCGGCAGCACCAAGGGCTGTTTTCCTGATTTCCCGGTGAGGCGGACAAGCCGTTATCCCGCATAGATACACCGCCTCGGCAAGAAACCCGTCTGCCGTCCTGAAAACCGATCCGATATTATGAAGGCTCCGTATATTGTCGAGGACGATGACCACCGGAAACTTTTGTGCCTCCCGGTACTCGTCAACACTCTTCCGTCCAAGCTCTTCGTTTTTTAATTTCCTGAATTTTTTCACGGCCATATCCATGGATGCTTGTTTACAAAAATAGGTATAAATCTGTCATCCCGGACATTCTCACCGGAAGGGAAAGGAAAAAACCGACACGCTGAAAAACATATTTGATTTCTATTTGAAAAAAATTACTTTTGAAACTCATTTTAAACAGCACATTCGATGAATATACATGAGTATCAAGGGAAAAATATTCTGAAAAGTTACGGGGTAGCCATTCAGGAGGGAATCGTTGCCGAAACCCCGGAGAAAGCAGTTGAAGCAGCCAAGGAACTTAGCAAACATACCGGTACAAAGCTGTGGGTTATCAAGGCTCAGATCCATGCCGGCGGTCGCGGCAAGGGCGGAGGCGTTAAACTGGCCAGGAACATTGATGACGTGAAAGACCTGGCAAAAAAAATGATCGGTATGACCCTGGTCACTCACCAGACAGGTCCTGAAGGGAAAGTAGTGCATAAGGTCCTGGTTGCTGAGGATGTTTACTATCCCGGCGAATCGGAGATAAAAGAATATTACATGAGCGTGCTCCTGAACCGCCAGACCGGCAGGAATGTGATCATGTATTCCACCGAAGGAGGAATGGACATTGAAGCTGTGGCTGAGAAAACACCCCATCTGATATTCAGGGAAGAAGTTGACCCTGCCGTAGGTTTGCTGGGCTTCCAGGCTCGCCGTATAGCCTTTAACCTGGGACTGAGCGGAAAAGCTTTCAAAGAAATGGTACGCTTTGTTAGTGCCCTCTATACTGCCTATGTAAAAACCGACAGCTCCCTGTTTGAGATAAATCCGGTACTTAAAACTTCCGATGACCGCATCCTGGCTGTCGATTGTAAAGTAAACCTGGATGACAATGCCCTGTTCCGGCATAAGGATTACATGGAACTCCGCGATCTGGCCGAAGAAGACCCCGCCGAGGTGGAAGCCAGCAAACACGATCTGAACTTTATTAAACTCGACGGAAATGTAGGATGTATGGTTAATGGCGCCGGCCTGGCCATGGCCACCATGGACATTATCAAACTCTCCGGCGGACAACCAGCCAATTTCCTGGACGTGGGAGGAACGGCCAATGCCGAAACCGTGGAAGCAGGCTTCCGCATTATCCTCAAAGACCCAAACGTAGAAGCAATCCTTATCAATATCTTCGGAGGAATCGTGCGCTGTGACCGCGTCGCCCAGGGGGTGGTAGATGCTTATCACTCTGTGGGGGATATCACCGTCCCGGTTATTGTCAGGTTGCAGGGGACCAACGCCGAAGAAGGCAAAAAACTGATTGATGACTCAGGATTGAAAGTGTATTCGGCCATCACCCTTCAGGAAGCCGCTGATAAAGTGAAAGAGCTGGTTGGATAAATAAATTCCCCACAAACCTTAACAAAATCCTGCTTCCGTAGCAGGATTTTTTTCTTCTTTTCTGTCCTGTTAACCAATCTATGATCGTTATTCTTCCTTTCTGAATACGGGCAAGGTCATACACCGGGCCCCTCCTCCTCCTCTGGGCAATTCCGACCCGTCAATGGTGATCACACAACGCCCGTATTGTTCCGGTTCTCTTGTCCCGGCAGCTACCTCTCCGGCATCCATCACCTCAAAACCATGGCGGCTCATTTCCTCAATGGTATAAACATTCCTGGCATATCCCATAACACGTCCCGGAGCAAGCGCAAAAAAATTGGCGCCGCTGTGCCATTGCTCCCGTTCCTGTATCCAGATATCATTTTCCCCTCCGCAAAGCAAGGGCTTCAACTCCATCCCTAACTCCTTCAGCCCTTTAATCAGATTATCAACATACCGTATCCCCGTAACTTTACCGTTTCCCACCGAGATCATAACCGTCTGATACCGGGAGGGTCTCAGGATAATGGGTTCAAACACCATGCAATATTCCTGATCCAGCAGCGTAAAAACCATATCCAGATGGATAAAAGACTCCGGTTGAGAAGGCAACTCCTGTACCAGCACATGAAAAGGCTCTTTTCTGAATTTTCCGATTTCCTTAATAAGACCGTCAATAGCATGTGTGGAGGTCCTTATGCCGTTCCCGATAACCAGAATGTCTTTTCGGGCTACCAGTACATCGCCTCCCTCAATGCGCACATCTTCTCCCGGTAACAAACTCCCGGAGACCAGCTTTTCCTGATGGAAAAGAGGATGATGCCGGAAAATCAATTCCATAATAACCGACTCCCTGGAACGTACCATCGTCGCCATCCTGCTGGTAAACAACCGGTCGAAAACAGTAAAACCGGAATCACGGGTAAAAAATAAGTTATGCAAAGGTCTTAGCGCATAGCGGTCTTTACTTAAAAAATGTGTCAGGGAATCGTGCGGTTTCTTAGCCCCTTTGATCAGACAGGATACCAATTTCTCAGCAGATTGGTTCATCATATCCTCCATAAGTGTTGCTGCCGTCTCGCGCAAACAGGTTTCCCGGATGATTTTCCTCCTGATATTTTCATCCTGCAGCA
>JANTHB010000023.1 GCA_024762655.1 Bacteroidales bacterium | reverse complement strand
TTTTTATATTTTGTATTAATTTTTTTTATTTAGAATTAAAAACCTATATTTGATACATGTTTTATCTCAGAACCCTGAATTACCTCTGTATCTCTTTGATTTATAGCTAATCTGTGTATGTGTTTAAAATTATTTCTTTACTATTTATAAATTTAAAATCTTTATCCATTATTTAGAATGAGTAATTTATCCCTTACCCAAGATGAAAAAACCGAAATGTTACAGTTTTATGAGGAAGAACTGGTAAAAACGGTATCACGCCTGGAGCATATTAAAAAAATGTTGGAAAAACTCGCACCCGGAGCAGTGACGATTGATGTACAGGTGAAAAATGATTTAAAGATTGCTGGTAAAACAAAAACAACATCCGTCAGGAAATCCCCGGCCACTCCCAAAAAATCCAAGCGGAAGAAAAAACCGGGACCGAAAGCGATCTGGGGGAATTACATTATTAAAAGGCTTCGTCAGCTGGACCGGCCCATTACCTATACCGAATTGATACAGGATGCGCTCCTGTTTTTTAAGCTGCCGGTTTCCAAAAAAGAGGTTGTTCGACAGGCTATCATGAATAGTGCTTTCCGTTTAAGGAATAAGCAGGGGAAAGTGACCACCTTCAGAAAAAAAGGCTCCAAAGAAAAATATATCGGGCTTAAAAAATGGTTTGACAAGGACGGCCAATTGTTGCCCGAGTATCAAAAGAAAATAAGCTGAAAAAAGCTTATCCGGCTTGTAAAAAGTTTGCTTTTTCTGTGAGTAACCGGGTCCTTTTCGTGACGAATGAGACAATCCGCACATCTGCTTTTATACCGTTTGTTTCTATGAAACCGGATCAGTAAAAAAACTGATCATACGGACGAAAGGAAAATACCGGCAGGGCAAATATGTACGGCGGGTTTTGTTTAACGGGAAACCCCTGAAGAGGCCGTTTATTAGTCATACCCGGCTGACCGGGGGTGTAGAGTTGCTTTTTTTTGTGGGTGAGCATCCGAATCCTTTATGGAACCGGTAGATAAAACAGGAACCCGGTAAATCCTTTTCCCTGATCTCTACCGCTAAATATTTACTAACTTTACCGGTGGTTTTTATTTTTTATTCTGTAAAACAGTATGGCCCGAATATTTGATTTTCTAAAGAAATCGTATCCGTTCAATGATGACCTGAAACAAAACACCAGGTTAATTTTTCTGATCAGTCTGGTGCTTTTTCTGCTGTTGTTTCTGTTCCAGCCTTTTAATATTACCGCGTTGACCAGGCAGGAAAAATATTTGCTGATCGGGGGACTGATCGTGGTGAATTTTCTGGCATTGAGCCTCAATCTCTTGTTGATACCTTCCTTTTTATCACAACGTGGTTTGTTCAGGAACTGGAATGTTCTGAAGGAAATCCTCTGGAATATCTGGATCACGTTCACCTTAGCCGCAGGATATTTTATTTACTTCGGTCTGACCGGCTCTTTTTCCTTTAACTTTTTTATTCTGATTAAGATACTTATAATAAGTTCCATACCAATCTCCATCCTGATTCCTTATAACCGGAACCGGTTGTTGAGAAGTCATTTGCAATCTGCGCTGGAACTGAACAAACATCTGGAAAAGAAAGCCAATCCTTCACCTGAAATCGTTCATCTGCAATCGGACTATGAAAAGGATGACCTTTCCGTGGATGTCAATACATTGCTATATATTCATTCTGCCAGTAATTATGTGGAAGTATACTGGGAAGAGAAGGAGCGCATACAGCATAAGATGATCAGATGTACCCTTAGTTATGCCGCAGAAGCTTTTAAGGATTATCCGTTTATTTTCAGATGCCACCGGACGTACATCGTGAATATTAACAAGGTACTGAAAGTGGAAGGAAGTTCCCAGGGTTATATGCTTTATCTGAGTTCCGGCGGTCATAAAGTGACGGTCTCCAGAAATTATATTCCGGAGTTTAAGGAATTGTTTTATAAAATATGATTTCCGGCCATTTTTTCCTTTCCATTCGTCCCGCACAGGCAGTCATTCGTCCCTGAAACTGCTGTTTATCCCTTTTCCGGTGTGGGTAATACCTAAAGTTTTATCCTCAATTCTTACGACTATACATTTGTTTCCGAACCAAAAATGATATTTCAGATGGAAACATTACACATCGGAGATTTAAAAGCAAAGCTTCCGATAATTCAGGGAGGAATGGGTGTTGCCGTTTCATTATCCGGCCTGGCCTCAGCCGTCGCCAATGAAGGGGGTATAGGGATAATTTCCTCAGCGGTAATAGGCATGTTATTGCCTGATTTTGCCAAAAATTTCCGGGAGGCAAATATAAAAGCACTGCGCCGGGAGATCCGCCGCGCCCGTTCCATGACGGATGGGATCATAGGCGTGAACATCATGATGGCTCTTACCGATTATGAAGATCATATGATTGTCGCTGTGGAAGAGGGGGCGGATCTGATTATTTCGGGGGCAGGTTTGCCTTTGAAAGTGCCGGAGATCGTTTTAAAAGACAAAGCTGCAGAGAACAGGACCAAGTTTCTTCCTATCGTTTCTTCCGCCAAGGCAGCTAGTCTGATCTTTCGTTACTGGTCGGATCATTTCGGTGTGATCCCCGACGGGGTTGTGGTGGAGGGGCCTGCCGCAGGAGGACATCTGGGTTTTAAAAAACCCCAACTCGATAACCCTGAATATACATTGGATAAGATCGTTCCACAGGTGGTGGAGACGTTACAACCGTTTGAGAAAAAGTTTGGGAAAAAACTGCCGGTGATTGCTGCAGGAGGAATCTATACCGGAGAGGATATTTATAACATCATGAAACTAGGGGCCAGTGGTGTGCAGATTGCCACCCGGTTGGTGCCCACAGATGAATGTGATGCTGCCCTGGCATTTAAAGAAGCCTATATCCATAGCAGTAAAGAGGATCTTGTGGTTATAGATTCCCCGGTGGGGCTGCCGGGACGGGCTATTAAAAACCGGTTCCTGGAAGAGGTTGCCAACGGAAAGAAACATCCGGTAAACTGTCCCTGGAAATGCCTAAGGACCTGTGATTATAAAACAGCCCCCTATTGTATTTCCCAGGCACTTGTAAATGCAGCCAAAGGAAAACTGAAAAACGGATTTGTCTTTGCCGGCAGCAATGCCTGGCGGACGAGTAAAATTCAACCTGTAAAAACAGTGCTCAATGAAATGATAGAGGAGTATAACAGGGCAAAATTCCCTGTACGCAGACTTCCGGTTAACGATTATGCAGCAAAAAATAAAGCTGTTATCTAAAAAAAAGAGGCCGCCCGGCCTCTTTTTTTATTCCCCGTGAATACGTTTTTTCTTTTCCAGCAATTCCTCTTTGCTCTCCTGATGATCGGGGTTGGGAATAATGCAATCTACAGGACAAACGGACTGGCACTGGGGCTCATCATAAAAGCCCACACATTCTGTACATAAATCCGGATTGATAACGTAAGGTTCTCCCTCACTGATAGCATCATTCGGACATTCGGTTATACATGCACCGCAAGCAATACATTCATCTGTGATCATTAAAGCCATAATCGTACGTTTTTAATGGTTAATTATTTTCCAGGTAAAGTTATAAATAATTTTTTTTATTGTTCCTCTGTTCCGGATGTTTTTATGACCATGTTCTTGGACATAAAAACAAGAGCAGACGAATCATGTGTTTATAATCGTATCGAAGTCAATTTCTTCTTCTTTGTTGACTTCAGTGAGGGACATGTTTTCGCATTTCAGGGTGCGGGCGTGGTATTTCTTTAGCAAATTGTAGTTATGCGTGGCAAAAAGCACCGTACAACCTGTTTTGCTGATATCCAGCAAAAGGTTCAGGATCCCGAAGGAAGTATCCGGATC
Organism: Bacteroidales bacterium; assembly: GCA_024762655.1. GTDB lineage: Bacteria > Bacteroidota > Bacteroidia > Bacteroidales > VadinHA17 > DRPN01. The sequence goes on along the minus strand of JANTHB010000023.1, from coordinate 39,004 downwards.
CAGATTCCCGGTAGGCTCGTCGGCCAGAATGAGGGTCGGATGATTGAGCAAAGCCCTGGCAATGACCACCCGCTGCTGCTCTCCCCCGGATAACTGATGAGGCATCTTATATCCCTTGTATTCCATGTTTACCATTTGCAACACCTCATGGATACGCTCTTCGATCTTTTTCTTATCCTTCCAGCCGGTGGCTTTCAGAACAAAGGCCAGGTTGTCATTCACATTGCGGTCGGTAAGCAACTGAAAATCCTGAAAAACAATCCCGAGGTTCCTGCGCAACAAAGGGAGTTCTTTTTTCTTCAGGGTTTTCAGATAAAACTTCCCGACACGTGCAAACCCTTCTTTAAGAGGGATCTGTGCATTGATGGTCTTGATAAGGGTTGTCTTGCCGCTGCCTACCTTTCCGATAAGATAAACAAACTCGCCGGGAAAAATACTGAATGTAACATCTTTAAGCGCCAGATGATCCTTCTGGAAAAGATTGCAATGCCTGAATTCTATAAGTGATTTTTCTTCCATTTGTTCGCTGCTGTATTCTCGTTGGGGTTCAAACCTACATAATTTTTTTCATACAAATATAATCAGTCTGCATGAATAAGTTGATACGTAAACTCCCGCAAAATAATTTCCCCTGCCGAAGGGTTGCATGCCCCGGGCAGGCAGGCTTAGGGGCATCTGCTCATTAAAATCAAGATTAATTCAAAAGATAAAAATTATTTTCTCCGGCAAAAACAGGGTTCATTCTTCGGAAATTAACAGAAGACTGTTAATTAAAACCTATACTAATACTCCTCAATAACCGTTAGAATAGTTAAATTTAGCCGCTGAAAAATACAGTTATGCGACATCGGGTCTTACATGCAGGTTTACTTACCGGATTTCTTTTTATTACGATCCTTTCGGTTTGGTCCCAGAAACCCCGTTATTTTTCAACGGAAGAAAGTCAATACCGCCGGGCGGAGGACTTGTACGGGAAACAAAAATATGCTGTGGCACAGAAGCTTTTTGACGATTTTGTTTCAAAAAATAGTGACAGCAAAAGCCTCCTGTCGGTACAAGCCGAATATTATGCAGCCAAATGTGCTTTGTTTTTGTTCAATAATGATGCAGAATACCGTTTGTTTGCGTTTATCAGTAATCATCCGGAGAGCGCTCTGGTGAAAAAGGCTGTTTTTGAAATGGCCCTTTTTCAGTATCAGAAGAAAAGCTACAGAAAAGCCATAGAATATTTCAACCGGGTGGATGTTGCCTCGCTCAAGGAGCAGAAAACATCCGAATATTATTTCAAACTGGGCTATTCTTATTTTATGCGCAAGGATTACGATAAAGCCAAACTGGCCTTTTATGAGATCAAGGATATCCGCAGTGATTATTCTTCTCCGGCGATTTATTACTATGCTCACATCGCCTACATGGAGAAAAATTATCAGACGGCCTTGAAAGAATTCAGGAGACTTACCGAAGATGAGAACTTTTCCCCGATCGTTCCATATTACATTGTTCAGATCCTCTATCTTCAGAAAAAATATGATAAGATCATTGAATATGCTCCGGGAATACTGGAACATGCCACTCCTTCGAGACAGGCAGAAATCACCCGGTTTGTCGGGGATGCCTGGTTTCAGAAAGGAACGTATGACAAAGCGTTGCCTTATCTTGAGAAATATGCGGAGAACAATCCGCTGAACCGTCAGGAACATTATGAACTTGGGTATTGTTACTATAAAACGGAGCAGTATGATCTGGCGGTGAAACATTTAACGTATGTAACCGGAAGCAAGGATAAGCTGGCACAGAACACCTACTATTTGCTGGCAGACTGCTTTTTACATATGGGAGACAAAAAAAAGGCAGCCATTGCTTTTTCTTCAGCGGCGGGAATGGATTTTGATCCGGAGATCAGGGAGGATGCACTGTTCAACTATGCCAAACTGACTTTCGAACTTTCCTATTCGCCCTTTAACGAAGCGGTGAGAGCCCTGAAAGCCTATATTAATACATATCCCTATTCCAAAAGAATCAACGAAGCCTATCATTATCTTGTGCTGGCTTATCTGAATACAAAGAACTATAAACTGGCCCTTGAATCTCTGGATCAGGTCAGAGACAAAAATGATGAAATGAAAAAGGCCTATCAGAAAGTTGCCTTTTACCGGGCGTTGGAGTTGATCAGGTCGGGCGATCCGGACAACGCTGTTATATTGCTTAACAAATCTCTGAAATACGGCGTCTATGATCAGGCATTGCGTGCCAGAGCCTCGTACTGGATGGGAGAGGCCTTCTACCGGATGAAGGATCTGAAAAATGCGCTGGATGCTTATATGAAATTTATTTACAGTAGTGCAGCGGTTTCCCAGCCCGAATTTCCCGTTGCACATTACAGTATCGGCTATGTCTATTTTAATGAGAAAAAGTATGACCTGGCATCCCAGTGGTTTCGAAAATACCTGTCCTTCTCAGGGAAAACGACCCCGGCACTTGTTGCCGATACGTATAACCGCCTGGGAGATTGTGCCTTTATAAAAAGGGACTTCAACCGCGCCATAGCTTTTTATACCAAAGCTTATCAGAGTGGCAAAAATAACGCAGACTATGCTCTGTATCAAAGGGGCTTTTCCTATGGGTTGTTGAAAAACCAGCAGGCCAAAATCAAAGACCTGACAACATTGATACAGCAGTTCCCCGGCTCGAACTACCTGGATGATGCCTTGTATGAAAGAGGAATGGCGTATATGGAGGTGAATAATACGAAAGCAGCCCTGAAGGACTTTCAGGAGATCATCTATTCGTATCAATCCAGTTTGTTTGTGCCCAAAGCTTACCTGCAAATGGGGTTGATCTACTATAATCTGAATAACTTTAAGGAAGCGGTAAAAAACTATAAACAATTGATAGAAAAATATCCGGGGACTCCGGAGGCCCGGAATGCGCTTACCGGCCTCAAGAATGCCTATGTTGACATGAATGATGTGGAGGCTTATTTTGCTTATGCCCGGAAACTGGGGGGCTTTGCCAATGTGAGCCGGGCCGAAGAAGATTCCCTGATGTATATTTCCGGAGAAAATATTTACATGAAAGGAGACTGCAATAAAGCAGAAAGTGTAATGAACCGCTATCTGCAGAAATTCCCGGACGGGGCTTTCAGAATAAATGCTCATTTTTATCTTGCCGAATGCCTGCGCAGTAAAGGCGCTGTGGATGAAGCCCTGAAGCACTATGGTTATGTGATCCGTCAGCCTAGGAATCTTTTTACGGAGTCTGCCCTGCTGGCTTCATCCGGATTATACTACGCAAAGAAAGACTATTCCTCGGCCCTCGAAGACTATGTTCTGCTGGAAAAGGTGGCTGAACAGAAAAAAAATATCCTGACCGCACGCCTCGGGCAGTTGCGTTGTTCCTATGCGCTGAATAATTACCGTTCGACCATTACCGTAGCGAAAGAGATTGTAAAAATGGATAATCTGACAGAGGAAACGGCCCGGGAAGCCTGGTTTAAAATGGCAAAATCCTGGCAGGCCCTGGGAGAAAATGAGAAAGCCCTGGAGGCATACCGGAAAGTAGCCGTAGAAGTATCCAGCCCCGAAGGTGCGGAATCAAAATACAGGGTGGCAGAGCTGTTGTACCGCATGGGAAGGAAAGACGAGGCGGAAAAAGTCATCATGAAATTTATCAATATGAGCACTCCCCATCCTTACTGGATGGCAAAAGCTTTCCTGCTGCTGTCGGATATCAGTATTGACAAGAACGATCTTCTGCAGGCGAAATATACCCTGCGGAGCCTGCTTGAGTATTACAAGATAACCGAGGACGGGATCCTGACGGAAGCCAAAGAAAAACTTAAAGATATTGAACGGTTTGAACAGCTTATGAATGCCCCGGGTGATTCTCTTGAAATACCGCCGGATACCATCAAGGCAAAACAGAAGGACGGTAGTGCCTGTATATTTTTGAAAACGACCATAATAGCCGGATAATGAGAAATGATCATACCTATCGTTTTTTTATCGTGTTAACGGGTTTATTCCTGACCATATCTGTCATGGTCCATGCTCAAAAAGAAGAGATCAGAAAAGAAGTCAGGGTAGTAAAACCGTATGAACCGGTATTGTCGGAGGCCCGGAAAATTGATCTTCCTCCCGTTACGGAAGACACGGCCCGGTATCATCCGGTGATAAGATACGAGATCACTCCTCATCCCATGATGATCGCTTATCAGCCCAAACCTATCAAACCCGCACGCATGGCGGGGGAGTCGGTCCCAAAGCTGTATAAAAGCTATCTGAAAATGGGCATAGGCAACTATGTTACGCCACTGGCCGAGATCAGCATTGCCAGTTTGCGTTCCCGCGATCATGCCTATGGCTTTTACCTGGGAAGCCTTTCTTCCAACGGAAAAGTCAAACTGGACAACGGGAAAAAAGTGGATGGAAACTATGGAAACCTGAAGATAATGGGTTACGGGAAAAAGATGTTTCGCCATTCCACGTTTGAAGGGGAGCTTTTCCTGAACCGGGACAAAGTCCTGTTTTATGGATATAATCCATTGCTGGACACTGCCTTATCCAAAGAAAATATCCGGCAGACCTTCCTCAACCCGGGGGCCGGCGTGCATTTCTATTCTTCCCGGGCCGATTCCAATCATCTGAATTTTGACCTACGCCTGCGTTATGATTATCTTTCAGATAACTATAGTCATTATGAGCATAGTGTAAAATGGGATGCCCGTGTGTTTAAAATGTTTGACGGCAAAACCCTGGGATTGAATATGGATGTGAATTATTATAATGCGGATTTGTATCCTACAGGCAATTACAATACGGTGGCAAATATAGAACCCTGGTATTTTCAGTCTTCGGATGAATGGAGACTGAAAGCGTCCATCACCGGAACGATGGATGTAACCCAGGGAAATCCCACCTTCAGAATGTATCCGAAAGTAAGGTTTCAGTTTAAGATCATTCCCGAATACCTGGTGGCTTATATGGGAATGGATGGAGGAATGAAAGTAAATGACTACCGGTCCGTTGCCGGGATCAATCCCTATGTCCGGCCGGGACTGTATGTGGAGAACACGGATCGCAAGATGGACTTTTATGTGGGACTTTCCGGGTCCCTGGCTCCCGGAACAGAATATAAGCTACACGGTTCTTATGCACTGGTGGACAACATGCCTTTTTTTGTGAATGATACGAACCGGGTTGGCAACCTGTTTTCCGTGATGTATGACGATGTACAGGTAGCCGGGGTCTCTGGTGAGTTCGTGACACAGGCCGGAGAAAAACTTTCTCTGCGTCTGTGGGCCGGCTTCAAAAGCTATACTATGTCCTCTTTGTATAAGCCCTGGCATGAACCAGGGGTTAAAGCGTCGCTGGGTGTAAGATATAACCTCCGCAATAAGATCCTCATGACAGCAGATATGATGTTTATAGGCAAACGATATGCACTGTCTCCGGATCCTGTCCCCGATATCATTACCCTGAAAGCTTATCCCGACCTTAATCTGGGCGTTGAATACCGTTATCGCAAAATTCTTTCTTTCTTTCTCAGATTTAATAATCTGGCCGGAATCAGGTATCAAACCTGGAACCAATATCCAACACAGGGCTTTTTTATCATGGGAGGATTTACTTATTCGTTGTAAGAGTCTTAAGTTCAGGTTGATATATTAAGTTTTCAACCTAATAACAAGCTCCCCTTTTTAAAATCTTCTTTTGTTCATTTTTTGTTGAAAAAAATGCGGAGAAAAGCATGGTTAATCGCCTGATTATCATTAAAATTTACTATATTTGCATAACCAAAATGTCTATACTTTTGATGAACGATAATATATTGTCTGAGAAAAGGTTACGTGAGGTGATAAGCAGGGGAAGAAAAAGGGAGCCGTTTAAATGCTTTTATGCAAATAGCAGTTAAACGATAAATCATAAAAACAGTATGAGATTGAGTGGTTGAAATTACGGAGATTCCTCCGCAAAAAGGGAGTTATTATAAACAGTAAAAGAAAAGAATCAAATGCAATTATGAGTGACGAGAAAATGAAAAACAACGGCAACAATGATTATTCTGCAGAGAATATTCAGGTGTTGGAAGGATTGGAAGCGGTTCGTAAGAGACCGGCCATGTATATTGGTGATGTGAGTGAGAAAGGGCTGCATCATCTGGTTTATGAGGTAGTGGATAATTCCATTGACGAAGCGCTTGCCGGGTATTGCAGCAGTATTGAGGTTACCATCAACGAAGACGGCTCGGTAACCATTTCCGACGACGGACGCGGTATTCCGGTGGACTTTCACGAAAAAGAGGGCCGTTCGGCCCTGGAAGTGGTTATGACCGTACTGCATGCAGGCGGAAAATTCAACAAGGATTCGTATAAGGTTTCCGGAGGATTGCACGGCGTGGGTGTCTCCTGTGTAAATGCCTTGTCCGGCCATCTGCGGGCGGAAGTTCACCGGGATGGGAAAATTTATATGCAGGAATACAGCAAGGGGAAGCCGCTGGGTGAAGTGATGGAAATCGGAACCACCGGGAAGACGGGAACCATCGTTACTTTTAAACCGGACGATACCATCTTTATCACTACCGAGTTTAAGTATGAGATCCTGGCAGCCCGGCTCAGGGAACTGGCCTTTCTGAACAAAGGAATCCGTCTTATGCTCACCGATAAACGCGAGATGCTTGAGAACGGAAACGGTGATGATAACGGACACACAGGAGAAGGGGGGAAATACAGACAGGATGTGTTCTTTTCGGAAGAGGGCCTTTTGGAATTTGTACGTTATCTTGATTCTACAAGAGAAGCGCTTATAGAAAAACCAATCTCCATAGAAACGGAAAAAAACGGCATTCCGGTAGAGATAGCCATGCAATACAACACTTCGTTTTCCGAAAACATTCATTCGTATGTTAATAACATTAACACCATAGAAGGAGGGACCCATCTCTCCGGTTTCCGGAGAGGGCTGACACGTACGCTGAAATCCTATGCCGAGAAGTCAGGTATGACAGCCAAGCTGAAGTTTGACATTGCCGGTGATGATTTCCGGGAAGGTCTGACAGCAATCGTGTCGGTAAAGGTGCAGGAGCCTCAGTTTGAGGGACAGACCAAGACCAAGCTGGGAAACTCCGAAGTTATGGGTGCTGTCGACCAGGCTGTCAGCACAGCCCTGGCCAATTATTTGGAAGAAAATCCGAAAGATGCCAAAACCATTGTCCAGAAAGTGATCCTTGCTGCTACCGCGCGGCATGCTGCTCGGAAAGCCCGGGAGCTGGTACAACGAAAAAATGTGCTTTCCGGCTCGGGACTGCCCGGGAAACTGGCCGATTGTGCCAGCAAAGACCCGGAAGGAACAGAGATTTTCCTGGTAGAGGGCGATTCGGCCGGAGGTACTGCCAAACAAGGCAGAGACCGGCAGTTTCAGGCCATCCTGCCCCTGCGCGGAAAAATCCTCAATGTTGAAAAAGCGATGATGCACAAAATCTATGAGAGCGAGGAGATAAAAAATATATTTACCGCACTGGGGGTGTCCATCGGTACCGAAGAAGATAGTAAGGCGCTGAACCTCTCAGGATTGCGATATCACAAAGTCATCATCATGACCGATGCGGATGTGGATGGCAGTCATATTACAACACTGATTATGACCTTGTTCTTCAGGTATATGCAGGAGCTGATCAAGAATGGATATCTCTACATTGCCACCCCTCCCCTTTATATGGTTAAAAAAGGAAAAAGCTTCAAATATTGCTGGACGGAACAGCAGCGATTGCAGGCAACCGAAGAATACGGGGGAGAAAAGGCCGGCGTTTCCGTGCAGCGTTATAAAGGGCTGGGGGAGATGAATGCGCAACAACTCTGGGATACCACCATGAATCCCGAGAAAAGAACCCTCCGCCAGGTGACCATCGAGAGCGCTGCCGAAGCCGACCGTATTTTTTCCATGCTTATGGGTGATGAAGTGCCTCCGCGCCGTGAATTTATTGAAAAGCATGCCAAATACGCCAATATTGATGCCTGAACACGACTAACCCGACACTGCCATGCTCCTTCTCGGATACGATGTAGGAAGCTCATCTGTCAAAGCCACGCTTGTGGATGGTGAAAAAGGGAGTGTACTTTACTCTTCCGCCTGGCCCGGGCAGGAAATGCCCATAGATGCTCCGTTTCCCGGCTGGGCAGAACAGGATCCGGCGATGTGGTGGAACAATCTGGTCAGGGTGACCCGGAATATTCTGGAGAAAACGCAGGTGTCCCCGGAGAATATCAAAGCCATTGGTATCTCTTATCAGATGCACGGACTGGTATTGATAGACCGTGACAGGAAGGTGCTTCGCCCTTCGATCATATGGTGTGACAGCAGGGCGGTTGATATTGGAGAGAAAGCGTTTCAAAACATTGGTCCGGAAAAAAGCCTGGATCATTTATTGAACTCACCCGGTAATTTTACCGCAGCCAAACTGGCGTGGGTGAAAGAAAATGAGCCTGAGATCTTTGAAAAGGTCTGGAAATTTCTGTTGCCCGGAGACTATATTGCCATGAAAATGACGGGGGAGGCGACAACAACCATTACCGGTTTGTCGGAAGGGATTTTCTGGGACTTTAAGGACAACGATGTGTCTTCACTCATTACGGATTATTTCGGATTTGACCTGAACCTCTTTCCTGTGATCGTACCTGTGTTCGGAGAGCAGGGAAAGCTCTCGAAGGAAGCTGCTCTGGAATTGGGACTTTCTGCGGGTACCCTGATCGCCTACCGGGCCGGGGATCAGCCCAACAATGCTTTTTCCCTGAATGTGTTGAATCCCGGCGAGGTGGCGGCTACGGCCGGCACATCCGGAGTGGTATACGGCGTGAGCGATCTGGGGAAATATGATCCCCTGTCCCGGGTGAACACGTTTGTTCATGTGAACCATCAACCTCCTGATAACAGATATGGGGTTCTTTTGTGCATCAACGGTACCGGCATCCTCAATGCCTGGATGAGACAGCAGTTCACGGGAGACCTGAGCTACCCTGAGATGAACGAAGAAGCGGCCTCCGTTCCTGCAGGAGCTGACGGACTGATCATATTGCCTTTTGGGAATGGTGCGGAAAGGATCCTGAACAACCGGAACCCGGGAGCGCTTATTTCCGGGCTGCAGTTCAATATTCACCGGCGTGCCCATATGCTGCGGGCTGTGCAGGAAGGAATCGCCTTTGCTTTTCGCTATGGTCTGGAAATTATGCGGGAAACCGGAATCGTCCCCGGGGTGATACGCGCAGGGCATGCCAATATGTTTTTAAGTCCGTTGTTTGCAGAAGCGGTGGCCAACAGTACCCATACGCCTATAGAACTGTATGATACTGACGGCTCACAAGGTGCTGCACTGGCAGCAGGCCTGGGCAGCGGCTTTTATCATAACCCCACAGAATGCTTTCACTCCCTGAAGAAAATCAGAACCATAGATCCCGAAACGATGCTGGAACCCGCCTATGAGGAAGCGTACGGAAAATGGCGGGAATACCTGGAGAAAGTAGTAGTACCGTGAGTCAGGTCAAGAAATAGCATGGAGACACCGGATGTGTAAAAAAGACTTTTAACTAAAAAGTAATAAATATGTCTGTTTTAACGGGTCAAAAAGAATGCTTTCCCGGAATAGGAAAGATCCCTTTTGAGGGAAAAGAATCGGATAATCCTTTGGCTTTTAAATGGTATGATGAAAATAAGGTTGTCCGTGGCAAAAAAATGAAAGATCACTTCCGTTTTGCGGTAGCTTACTGGCATACTTTCTGCAATACCGGAAATGATCCGTTCGGTATGGGAACCAAAGCGTTTCCCTGGAATTACTATGACACTCCTATGGACAGGGCACGTGCAAAGATGGATGCCGCTTTTGAGTTTTTTACAAAGCTGGGCGTGCCCTATTATTGTTTTCATGATTTTGACCTGGTGGAAGAGGGGCCTACACTGGCCGAATCGGAAAAAAGAGTGGCTCATATGGTAGATTATGCCAAAGAGAAACAACGGCTTTCGGGGATCAGGCTGCTGTGGGGCACCTCTAACCTTTTCTCTCATCCGCGCTACATGAACGGTGCTGCCACCAACCCTGATTTCGGGGTGGTTGCTCGTGCCGGAGCACAGGTAAAGAATGCCCTGGATGCCACCATTGCCCTGGGAGGAGAAAACTATGTGTTCTGGGGTGGGAGAGAAGGATATCTTTCCTTGCTAAATACCGATATGAAACGGGAAAAAGAACATCTGGCCCGTTTTCTGACCATGGCCCGGGATTATGCCCGTAAGAACGGGTTTACCGGCACTTTCCTGATCGAGCCCAAACCGATGGAGCCAACCAAACACCAATATGATTATGATGCTGAGACGGTCATCGGTTTCCTCCGGCATTACGGATTGGATAAGGACTTTAAGTTAAACATAGAGGTGAACCATGCCACCCTGGCCGGCCATACTTTTCAGCATGAATTGCAGGCAGCTGCCGATGCCGGACTGCTCGGAAGCATTGATGCCAATCGGGGGGATTATCAGAACGGCTGGGATACCGATCAGTTTGTCATTAACCTCTATGAGACGGTCGAAGCTATGCTGGTGATCCTTGAAGCGGGGGGCTTTACCACAGGCGGCGTTAATTTTGATGCTAAAACACGCAGGAACTCAACCGACCTTGAAGATATTTTTATTGCCCATATTGCTGCCATGGATGTCTTTGCCCGGGCCCTGGAAGTGGCGGACCGCATGTTGACGGAATCCCCTTATCTTTCGAAAAGAAAGGAAAGGTATGCTTCTTTTAATGCGGGGGAAGGAGCCTCCTTTGAAGCCGGAAATATGACCCTGGAAGAACTGCATGATCTGGCAATCCGGGTTGGAGAACCTGCCAGGATCAGCGGGAAACAGGAATGGTTTGAACAATTGATCAATCAATATATCTGATAAATATGATACATTCTCAGGATCAGGGAAACCGGGCATTTATTATGTCCGTGACCATGGTGGCCACCCTCGGGGGACTTTTATTCGGATACGATACGGCCGTTATCTCCGGCGCTGTAAAGGCTTTGCAGGGATTTTTTATCGATACGCTGTATGACCATGCAGAGGTCGCAACCCGGGTGATTCTCCAATACAGGGTCAGTGTAGCGGTAGTCGTGGCTATCATCTTGTATGCCCTGGGAGCCATTCTTGTGAAACTGTATGGACGGAAGAAAGGGTTGTGGATTACCGCCATCGTAGTCTTGCTGGCCCTTGTGGGTATCGTGAAGTTCTTTGATAACCCCTTGACACTCACCGAAAAGACTGCAAACTCATTGAAGGGGTTTGTGGTGTCTTCAGCTTTGGTCGGATGTATCATCGGAGGCAGTATCGGCGGTTTTGTCAGCAGAAAACTTGGAAGGAAAAAAGGCCTGGTGCTGGCAGCCTTGCTGTTTACCCTGTCGGCCGTTGGTTCGGCGATCCCTGAGAAAATGAATATTTTTATGGTACAACCGGTAATCTCGTTTATCATTTACCGGATCATCGGAGGAATAGGAGTGGGGCTTGCTTCTATGTTGTCACCCATGTACATCGCTGAAATTGCTCCTGCAAAAATGCGAGGCCGTCTGGTGTCCTGGAACCAGTTTGCCATCATCTTCGGCATGCTGGTTGTTTATTTTGTGAATTATTATATTGCCTACACCCATCAGGGGAATGACACCTGGCTGAAACTTACCGGATGGCGCTGGATGTTTGCTTCCGAAACCCTCCCTGCAACCCTTTTTATGGTGTTGCTTTTCTTTGTTCCGGAAACGCCCCGTTTCCTGGTGCTGGCCGGCCAGGAGCATAAGGCGGAATCCGTACTTCAAAAAGTAGTCGGACACGTTAATGCAGGAAAGGTGCTGGCTGAGATACGGGATACCCTGAAAGAGAAGTCGGTACCATGGCTGTCTTTTGGCGGGACGGTGATTTTTATAGGGATCATGCTCTCGGTATTTCAGCAATTCGTCGGGATCAATGTGGTACTCTACTATGCTCCCGAAATCTTCCGGAATATGGGTTCGGGGACGGACACCGCCTTGCTCCAGACGATCATTGTCGGTGCTATCAATTTGCTGTTTACCGTATTGGCAATCCTTACGGTAGACCGTTTTGGCAGGAAGCCCTTACAAATAATCGGAGCATTGGGGATGGCTGTTTCTATGTTTGCCCTGGGGTTCACCTTCTATTTTCAGAAAATGGGTCTGGGAGCCCTGATTTTCATGCTTACGTACGTGGCTTCTTTTGCCATGTCATGGGGACCGGTTACCTGGGTGTTACTCTCTGAAATCTTCCCGAACAGTATTCGCGGAGCGATGTCTATCGCTGTGGCGGCACAGTGGGTGGCTAACCTGATCATCTCCTGGACGTTCCCGGTCATGAACGATAACAGCATGCTGATAAGAATCTTCCATCATGGTTTTTCATACTGGATATACGGCTTGATGGGGATCCTGGCGGCCTGGTTTGTATGGAAACTTGTACCGGAAACCAAAGGAAAAACCCTGGAGGAAATTCAGAAGATCTGGAAAAGGAGAGACTGACGCTATGCCTGGGTCCTGCCGGACTAACGAGGAGGCCTTGTAAATCTCAGATCAACAGGTTTATCGCAGGGAGTCGTCTTTGCTACGGACCCATGACTATTTCAACACCCTGAACTCAATCCTGGAAGCATGTTCTCCCCCGGTATAAACGCGGTGTGTAGCTTTGATAAAATCTTCCGGCCTTGCATCCAGATAGATGTTCTCAACATATTTCTGAGGATTCAGATCTACCAGCGGGAACCAGGTACTCTGAACCTGTACCATGATACGGTGGCCTTCTTTAAAAGTATGTAAAATATCCTGCAACGGAAAATGAACGGGGGTAACTTTGCCGGGAATAAACGGTTCCGGATTTTCGTAACTGTTGCGGTAGCGGCCCCTGAACACCTCGCTCCGGACCATTTGCTGGTACCCGCCCATATGGATCGTGGGGGGATTCCCCTTAAAATCAGGAAAATCATCAGGATAAACATCAATCACCTTGACGATCCAGTCGGCGGCCGTACCGGTGGTTGATACATAAAGATCCACCTGGGTCTTGCCTGCAATGGTTAGGTTTTTTTTCAGCGGAGAGGTTTGGTATACCAGAACGTCCGGCCGGCGACCTGCAAAACGTTGATCGTCGGTCATATACTGTGCCGACATGCCGGTAGTGATCAACTCGGTATAAGGCACTGCCTTGGCCGGGTCGCTGACATATTCGTCATAACCGCTGGTGGAAGGTTCGGAGAAAGAAAGCTGATGTTCCGGTGCGAAGAACAGGGTGCTGCTGACAGTGTGCTGTGGGGGCCAGGTATCAAACGTTTTCCATTTATTGCTGCCGGTGATGTACATGGTGGCCTCCGCCGGCTTGTACTTTCCTTTGCCTTTCAGATAATACTGAAAGAAAGGGAACTCAACGTTCTTCCGGAAATATTCGGAAGGTGCCGGATCCGTGGAGAACCATACATATCCCAGGTGGTCACCGCTGTTGCGGGCCCAGCCCCCGTGCCGCCACGGACCGATGACGATGCGAATGTTCCCGCCGGGACTGTTTTTTTCCATGGCCTGATAATTGGAAAAGGTGCCGTACAAGTCTTCCGCATCGTACCATCCGCCCACCACCAGGATGGCCGGCTTTACTTCTTTAAGATGCGGCAAGAGGTTTCGTTCCTGCCAGAAACGATCGTAATTGGGATGGTTCACGATCTCCTCCCAGAAATGTATATTTCCGTGGTAATATTTCTTATCCACATTGGACAGGGGACCCAGGTCCATGAAAAACCGGTAGCCGTCCGGGGTGCCGTGGCTGAAGCGTTTACCCCATTTTGTAGTGGGTTTGGGACGAGGTTGGCCGAAAACAGCAAGAAAATTAAAAGCATGCGGAAGAAAAAACGCACCGTGATGATGAAAATCATCCCAGAACCAGTCGGCAATGGGAGCCTGAGGGGAGATGGCCTTGACAGCCGGGTGTGCATCCACCGCAGCACAGGAAGCATAAAATCCGGGATATGAGATGCCCCATATCCCTACTTTACCGTTACTTTCCCTGATATTTTTCACCAGCCAGTCCACCGTATCCCATGTGTCCGTACTCTCATCCACGGCCTTTGAATTCTTTTTATGATCATGCATAGGTCGCATATTGAGAAAGGTGCCTTCCGACATGAATCGGCCCCGGACATCCTGGTAAACAAAGATGTATTTCTCCTGCATAAAAAGATCGGAAGGACCAAGCCAGCTTTTTTTATCCTTTCCGTAAGGCCTTACAGAATAGGGAGTCCGGTTTAACAGTATCGGATACTTGTGACTGTGGTCTTTGGGGATATAGACCGAAGTGAATAAATGTACCCCGTCGCGCATGGGGATGCGGTATTCAAACTTATCGTAATCAGAGGAAGTGAGTGCTTTGGACTCCGGTTTCCGGGCCGGACGGCTTCCGGTGAGTACCGCAGTGCTCACCAACAGGGCTGCAAGGATAAAGTGACGTGGTTTAATCATAATAAAACGTTATGAATGATATAAATAATCAGGGTCTGCACGCAACATCCCAAACAATAACCGCAATCCCAAAACCCTGCGATCTGAAGATAAAATCTACCCTTCCGTAACCAAAAACCAGGAATCAAGAATCAAGAGGCCGTTCATTCAAACTCCACAAAAGACTTCTTAATGATTTCCAGGGCTTCATACAACTGTTCCTCGGTGATCACCAGCGGAGGAGCGAAGCGGATAATGTGGTCATGGGTGGGCTTGGCAATCAGTCCGTTGTCTTTCATCGTTAAGCATACATCCCAGGCGGTCTTGCCATTCTTGGGTCTTACCACCACGGCGTTCAATAACCCTTTCCCCCGGACCAGTTCGATCATGTCGGACTTGACATTGCTCATCTCCTGGCGGAAGACCTCTCCCAGGCGGGCAGCGTTCTCTGCCAGGTTTTCGTTTTTTATTACCTCAAGGGCTGCTACGGCAACCTTGGCGGCCAGAGGGTTTCCTCCGAAGGTAGAGCCATGTTCGCCGGGCAGGATGGTCAGCATGATCTCATCATCTGCCAGTACGGCAGAGATAGGATAGACGCCGCCCGAGAGGGCTTTTCCCAGGATCAGAATATCGGGACGGACCCCTTCGTGGTCTGAAGCCAGCAGTTTGCCTGTGCGGGCAATACCGGTCTGAACCTCGTCGGCGATAAAAAGCACATTGTGCTTCTTACAGAGTTCATAGGCTTTTCTCAGATAACCTTCATCCGGCACATATACACCTGCTTCTCCCTGTATCGGTTCCACCAGGAACCCTGCAATATTCGGGTCGGAAGTGAGTTCTTTTTCCAGCGCCTCCAAATCGTTATACGGGATAATGGTAAAACCGGGCGTATAAGGTCCAAAATCATTCCGTGCATCCGGGTCGGTAGACATGGAAATGATGGTAATGGTGCGACCGTGGAAGTTTCCTTCGCAGGCGATGATCTTTGCCTGGTTCTCCGGAATGCCTTTTACCTTGTAAGCCCATTTTCGGCAAAGTTTCAGGGCCGTTTCATCCCCTTCGGCGCCGCTGTTCATAGGCAGGACTTTGTCATATCCGAAGTATTCCGTGATATATTTTTCATACTCACCGAGGGTGCTGTTGTAAAAAGCACGGGAAGTGAGTGTTAGCTTCTGTGCTTGTTCGGTCAGGGCCCCGACGATTTTCGGGTGACAATGTCCCTGGTTTACGGCAGAATAAGCCGAGAGGAAATCAAAATAACGTTTTCCTTCCACATCCCATACATAAACGCCTTTACCCCGGTCCAGCACTACCGGAAGAGGATGATAGTTATGAGCTCCGTACTTGTCCTCCAGATTGATGTAATCCTGTGTTGTCATGATATTTTCTTTTTCTGTTTGAAATAAATTATCTTTATGAAATGGAATATCCGGTAACGAGTTGTAAAAGTAATATAAATAAATTTTTTTTGATGAAACGAACCGGAATATTTTTAATTCTGTCTGCCGGAGCGTTTTGTCTGTAAAATATCACCGTTCATAAAGAATAATCTACACATGATGAAACAGAGCCCGAAGATCCTCAAATCCCTGGCCCGGAGGTGGAGCCCTCTGGCTTTCTCGGAAAAACCGCTGGAGCAATCTCGGCTTGACCGTCTTTTTGAAGCGGCCCGGTGGGCCCCATCATCCTTCAACGAGCAGCCCTGGCGGTTTATTTACGCGCACCGTTCGGAGGAGTCTTTCCGGTCTTTTCTCGATTGTCTGGTGGAAGGGAACCGGGAATGGGCTCAACATGCCCCGGTGTTGCTCCTGACGGTGGCCAAGACTTTCTATGATTACAACAGAAGCCCTAACGGCTTTGCGCATTATGAAACCGGTATGGCCATGGGCAACCTGCTGGTCCAGGCTACGAAAATGGGATTGTATGTGCATCAGATGGGAGGGTATTCAAAAGAACTGGCTACAAAAAAACTAGAGATTCCGGAAGGTTTTGAGCCGGTGGCCATGGCTGCTGTGGGATACTACGGTAAGGCAGAGGACCTGCCCGTAGCGCTTCGCAGGCGTGAACAACAGCAAAGGAACCGCCTGCCCATGCATGAGATCGCAATGAAAAATCGTTTTAAACAAGGACCTACGTAGGCGCCTACGTAGGTAAAGATGTTTCCGGAGTTAAAATCCGATCACCAGTTTAATATTTACTCTTCTGCCTGTCAGGTAATTGGGGACGGCATACCACCCGGTCTCATGGGACAGATTATTGACGGTGTTAACCCACATGTACGAGCTGACGTTGTTGTTGCCAAAGAGATTGAAGATATCCAGTCCGATGCGCATAGACCGGATGTGCCTGCTGAGTTTTTCATTCTCACCCGTTTTTGTTTTTACAAAGTCTTTTGAAAAGCCGAGGTCCACACGTTGGTACGCCGGCATCCGGAAGAACAGGTCGTAACGCTCCGTATTGGGAGGCCTCACGGGTAATCCGGTGGAATAAAACAAGGCCAGGTGCATCCGGAAAGAAGGATTGTTGGGAAAGTAATCCTGAAAAGAGAGACCGAAGTTAATCAACTGGTCGGTAGGCCGGGGATAACAACCGGGAAAGCGGATCTGTCCGTCATGACCGGTAAACGAATCTCCGGTGACATCTTCGCAGGCATGCATAAAGGAAAGACTGGCCCAGGAATCTACTCCCTTGACAAACTCACCGTTTATTTTAAGATCCAGTCCATAGGCGGATCCCCGTGCAATATTTTCGCCGACATAGTCGATCCTGACATTTTCCAGGAAGTAGGGGATCAGGTTGTACATGCCTTTGTAGTAGGCTTCCGCCGTCCACAGGAAAGGCCTGTTCCATGCCCTGAAACGATGGTCGGTGCCGGCAACGAGATGCCAGGAACGCTGGGCTTTGATTCCGGGGTTGATGCTGCCGTCCAAGTGCCGCGCCTCTTTATACAGAGGGGGCTGATCATACATCCCTACCGCCAGATGGTAGGACCAGGCGGAACGAGGCGTCGGGCGATAAGTAAACAACAATCGCGGAGAAACTACCAACTGCCGGCTGAAACTCCAGTAGTTGAACCGTACTCCTCCCTGCAGTTGTAAGACCACGCTGTCCATACGCCATGTTCGCTGATCTTCAATAAATCCCGTCAAACGGCGGGAGTTCATCAGATTTGATGCAATGGTGGAATGAAAAAGATTCACTTTTTCTCCGTCGTAGGGCAAAGAGTAGCCTGCCGAATCCCGGAGCATCCATGCTCTGATCCGGTCGTTAAATTGCTCTACTTTGGCTGTAACACCCCATTGCAGGTAGTGATGGCCGGGATTATAAGAACCCATGTATCTCAGTGAATAGATATTTCCATGCAGATGGTTGCGGGCATGGTTCAGAAAACTGCCGATACCGATGTTCATAATGCTGTCTCCGAACGTTTCCGAGCCCAGCTGTTTGTCGAGGGCGTTCAGGGAATAGTATCCATGAATGTCATAATTTTCTTCTTCCAGCGTGGAAAAAGCGGAGGCGATCCATTTCATCCGCATCTTCGGGAAAGGATAATAATTTAAAGTCAGGGCTCCCAGGTACGTGTCAAAAGCGTCTTTTTCCTGCCCTTCGTAATAGACATAAAGCGCTATGGCATCCTGTACGGTGCCGAACGAAGTCTTCCGGCTGGCCGGGATAAAATGATACCTGTTCAGGGAAATATTGCCCAGGCCCTCCAAAGATACTTTCTTGTTGATCTTATACGTGAGCAGGGTCTGCATGTCTCCAAACCGGGGTCTGTATTCTCCTTCGGTCTCCAGGGTATTCAGCAGGTAACTGTTGGATTTGAAGCGGGCTCCCGCAAGATACGTGAATTTACGGTCCCTGCTGATTCCTTCCAGGTGGGCTGTAGCGCCCAGCAGGCTTGCAGAAACAGTGCCTTTGAACGATCCGGGCGTCCGGTATGCAATATCCAGCACCGAAGACATCCTGTCACCATAACGGGCGGCAAAACCACCGGCAGAAAAGCTTACGTTTTCCACCAGATCCGGATTGATAATGCTGAGTCCTTCCTGCTGTCCCGAACGTACCAGGAAAGGCCGGTAGATTTCAATATCATTGATATAGACCAGGTTCTCATCGAAATTTCCTCCCCTGACCGAGTATTGGGAACTCAGTTCGTTCTGTGAATTTACCCCCGGAAGGGTTTTGATGAGTGACTCTAAACTTCCGGTAGGAGTAGGCAAGGTATTCAGGTCTTTGATGTCAACCTTACGCATAGTCCCTTCTTCATGTTGCGTGGCTTGTATCTGTACTTCCCGGATAGGATTTATGGAAGGGGTCAGTACGATGGTTACTTCTTGTGTCGTTTCCGGACGAACGTATATTTTCCGGATTACAGGTTTAAATCCTACAGAGGAAAAAACAATATCTACTGTATCGTGTGATGGCGTGGGAAGAAAAAACATGCCGTTGATATCCGTTATGGTTCCCGCACGATCCTGTTTTAAATGAACGTGTACGTTGGGAATAGGATGTCCCTGCCGGTCCTGCACCACCCCGCCGATGCCTGTTTTTCCCTGGCTGAATGCCGTTACCGGAAACAGACAGAGCAGAGAAAACCATATCAACCTTTTATGTGCAGGCATTGTACATTGTTTTTCCGGTCCTCAAAATAAACTGTTTTTTTTCGTTTTCATTGCGAAAACAGGTATTTTTAATCCCGGATTGCGCAATAGAGGTTTCGAAAAAATATTTTATTGCGAAAATTTAATCTTATGGTTCGACAAATACAATTCAGCCTGCCTCCCTTTCCAAAGGGATATCATCTGATCACTTCATTGATTCTTGAAAAGGCAGGAACATTACCGGCCGAAGGGGTAATGCACGTTTTTATTCAACATACTTCAGCCGGTCTTACTTTGAATGAAAATGCAGATCCTACCGTGCGCCGGGATTTTGAAACGTTTATGAACGATCTGGTCCCGGAAGACTATCCGCGGTTCAGGCACACCCTGGAAGGGAGCGATGATATGCCTGCACATCTGAAGTCAGCAATCATCGGCGCTTCCGTATCTGTCCCAATCAGTAACCACCGGTTAAACCTCGGGACCTGGCAGGGGATCTATCTGTGCGAATTCCGCCGTCACGGAGGAACCCGCAGGATCGTGGTAACGATAATGGGGGAGTGAGCATTGAAGGCCTCCCACTTATAAACCGAGTATCCTGGCATCTACCCAGAAAACCGCGTCTATTTCTATTTCTGTATCCTGGGTAATCAGATGATCGGTCTTGGTTTTGGTACGCATCTGAAAAGAATCAGCTAAAATATAATCTTTCAAGTCTTCATCAGATGTTTCCAGGGTCAGTGTTGTCAAACCGTCCTCCGGAATATCCGTCTTCCATGCTATTTTCTTTTCTGCCAGGGTATCTGTTTTGATATAAATTTCTATAAAATTTAAAAAATCAAAATCAGAACCGGCGGGAGACTTGATCTTGAGCGTCAATCCTTTAAGTTTTATGGCTTCCACCAGATTTTTGTGGGTGTTGTTCGCGGAAAGTTCAGATTCGGAGTTGGTTGTGATCTGAGGGGTGTACAAGTCAACAGGAATATTGATCCCTATGGTGGATTTGATGGTTACCTCCGTATTGTATTTAAGATTAAACTGGGTGAGCTTTTCAAGCTTTTTGCATGAAAATATACCTGCGAAAAGAAGCACCACCAAAATTGTGATTATATTTTTTCTCATGGGTACAAATATTTTATTGATTAAAATCAGAACCATGATTATACGGAAAACCTGCTATGAGGTTACGTCCGGATAGGAGTAATCCCGTTTTCCGGAAGCGCCAGGATTAATAAATGCGTTTCATTCAGGACTCAGCATCTTTATCCTTTAAAGGTTCAAGGAGGTTGTTGTTCTTTTGGTAGATAACAAAGTCACGTTGTGCTTTAAGAATATTCACCAGATATAATACCAGGTTCTTGGATTCGCCGAGAATATTGAACAAAAGAATACTGGGTCGTGTCTTTATATCCCCTCCTAGTTTCTTGATCATTTTAACATGTTTTTTCTGCAGGTCTTTGATATCGCCCAATATGCTTTTCTGCATGTCCAGTATCATATTAATATTTTCAAAATCATCATTTCTGATGGCTTCTTCGATATGTTTGAACAAAGCGGCAATCTCATCATTGAGAATCAACAAGGCATCCATCTGATCTTTGGGGAAGAGAGGATGATTGTTGTCAACATGTTTAAAAATGGGGTTGTGGATATAAGTCAGACAATGTGCGGTTTCCCGCAGATAATCCAGGGCCTGGACATAAAAGTGGCCCGTTTCAATGGAGTTTTCCTCGAGGTTTCGTATGGTAAAATAAACATTGTCTTTCAGATCTTTAACTTTCTTATTCAGTCCGGAGATTCTTTTTTGAATATCTTTCAGTTTTTTTCTGTTTTCCTTACTGAAATAAATCAGGGTATTGTAATAGAGATCAGATGCCTGTTCCAGGACAGAAAGGGTTTCCGCTTTACATTTGTCGAATACATCCGAGCCTTTTACTTCTTTATCATCATTGATGATCTCTTCCATTTTTTGTTTTTCTTCTTCTCTTTTGGAGTGAACAAACCGGTTTTTTATGATAAGATAAGTATCCAGGGATAAAACCGCCAGTATTCCGAAAATCTTACCATAGAATATAATATAAGCAATGATGAAAGCGATTGTAAAAGCGATCAAAGCGGTCATAAACCATCCTGTGATCACAATAATCACACCGGAAACACGGTACACGGCACTTTCTCTTCCCCAGGCTCTGTCCGCGAGGGAGGTCCCCATGGCTACCATAAATGTGACATAGGTGGTGGAGAGAGGCAGTTTCATGGAAGTACCCAGGGCAATAAGGATACTGGCCACAACCAGGTTTACCGAAGCCCGGACCATATCAAAAGCCACGCCTTTTTCCTTTTTCAGCCTGTTATATTCGGTACGGTCGAAACGTTTGTTCACGGAAACACGAACGCTTTCCGGAACAACATATTTGATAACATTTGACAGGCCGACAGATTGTCTTACGATGGCGCGTGCCAACACAGAAGATTCAAATCGTTCCCGGCCTTCTTCCTGACGACTCAGATCAATGGTAGTGGCTGTTACGGTGCGGGCTTTTTTTGAAAAAGCCATGGTAAGTACCATGATCAACCCTGCCAGCAGGAGATAGAGCGTCGGTGTTTTTACAGGTCCCGCCAGGGCAGTCATGGCAAAAGAGGAAGGATCGGTAGCCCCCGAATGCATAAACTCCTGAAAAGAGGCAACCCCTGCCAAAGGGACTCCGATAAAGTTTACCAGGTCGTTTCCGGCAAAGGCCATCGCCAGCCCGAAGGTTCCTACCAGAACAATAAATTTGAGGATGTCCACCTTAAAAAGCGCAAAAACAACCTGCAATATAGCAGACCATCCGACGAAGCTCAAACCCAGTATCACCATGGTATGGCTCTTGATCCACATCAACGCCTCGGGGGTGATGACGGAAGACCCTTTGGCGCCTTTGATCAGGATAAAATAAGTGATGGCAGTAAAAGAAAAACCGCCCCATAAGGCCCCGAAATACCTAAAAGTGCGTTCATAGTTAAATGTGAAGACCAGCCTCACCAACCATTGAATAAAGGCCCCTACCAGGAAGGCAACGACCACGGAAATCAGTATGCCGGATATAATTGCCAGCGCTTTTCCCGAATTGATATAGGTGCCCAGATCCTGCGGAGCATCCGGATTTCTTACGATTTTGATGATAGAAATAGCAACGGCAGCACCCAGCAGTTCAAAAACGATGGACACGGTGGTAGATGTCGGAAGGCCATAGGTGTTAAAGAAATCAAGCATGATGACATCGGTGAGCATCACCGCCAAAAACAACAGCATGATTTCATTAAAGTAAAAATGTTCGGGATGGAAAATCCCTTTCCGGGCCACTTCCATCATACCGCTTGAGAAAGTAGCTCCGATTAAAACACCCAGGGCTGCGACTAGTAAAATAATACGAAAGGGGGCTGCTTTGGCCCCCAGTGATGAGTTGAGAAAATTAACGGCATCGTTGCTGACACCTACAACCAGGTCGGAAATGGCGAGTACTACCAGAACGATTACTATAAAAAGGTATAATGTATGCATGCCTTTCTTTTTTTGTTTTTGCAAAACAAATGTAAAAAAAAATAAAAAGGAAAGAAGAGTATGTTAATTTATCGTTAATAAATTTTTCATACAAAACTCCGGTATAGGAATTTGTATGAGAAAAATACAAACAATAAGGAGAGAAAACAGGAGAGGGGGAGAAAACGGGTCTCAGGAAAGCAGACGGCCGACGGTATTTAACAATTCATTAACGTTGACTGGCTTTGATATAAAATGAACCGCTCCCATTTTTTTGGTTTGACGAATGTTTTCTTTGGTGCCGACAGCAGAAACAATAACGACGGGGATATCTTTTAAGGTCTCGTCCTTTTTAATGTTTTCAAGAAAATCAAACCCGCTGATTTCCGGCATAAGCAAATCCAATAAGATGAGATCCGGTTTTTGTTTGTCAACCAGTTTGTACGCCTCCTGAGCATTTAATGCAGAAAGAACTTCATACCCATGCTGAGCCAGTACAGCATTTAATAATACAACATTGGTGGAAGAATCATCTATTACCAGTATATTCTTATCCGACACCTTCTTATTCCTTTCTTTTTATAGGCAATATATAATTATGCAATATACGATGTTTTATCGGAATATTGTCAAGTAACAGGATGATATAGATCACCTTTTTTTAGTAATTTACATCATCGATTGAAAAAAATAATTATATTTAGCCGGGAAAACAAAATGATGAAGGTCTCGGATCCAAAGAATGACATACAAGAAGTTCTCGATAATTCCTGGATATTCAAGGATTTTTCGAAAGAGAACAAAGAGGCTGTGGCAGAAAACAGCAGTCTGGTGCAATACCCAACCAAAGATATCTTATTCAGGCAGCATACGCGTACATCCCATGCGATGTATGTGGTTTCAGGTCTTGTAAAAGTATATAAAGAAAGTGGGGCTAACCATTCGGTCACCTTGAAGATTGTTTCGGGAAATCAGTTTGTAGGACTGGATACCATTTATGCAGAGAGTGAATACCAGTATTCAGGCTCTGCGATCGTGGACACCCGGGTACTGATCATTGATTTCGGAACCTTTAACAATCTGGTGCTTTCCAACGGCCGGTTTGCGTTGGACCTGATCAGAATGCTCAGTATGGATTCCCTGTATATTTTCAAGCGGCTGAATAGTCAGACCCATAAACAACTTCCGGGAAGAATTGCCGATGTTTTATTGTATCTTGCCGAGGAAATTTTTCATTCCTATGCATTTGAACTCCCCCTTACCCGTCATGAGCTGGCCGAACTGGCCGGAACCACCAAAGAGAGTTTTATACGAACTATTAATGAATTCAAGCATGACAAGATCATTCAACTGGAAGGAAGGAAAGTTGAGATTAAAAGTCTTGATATCGTAAAGATACTCAGTGAGTTGGGATAGTTCTTAAGAATATTTTATTTATTTATTTTGCTTATTTATACTTCTAGTTATGACAGATTTATCTACAACCTACCTTGGTTTAAAACTCAGGAACCCGGTTATTGCTGCAAGTTCCGGTTTAACATTAAATATTGACGACCTCATTGCCTTGGATAAGAGTGGGATAGGTGCTATTGTACTCAAGTCCATTTTTGAAGAGGAGATCAGAAGAGAGTTGGAAAAAGATCAGTTTCAGATGAATAAAGATTCCTTTATCTATCCTGAAACGATGGATTTCTATGATGATTTTAATGCGGTGGATGACTCGTTGACAAAGTATTTGCGAACCATCCGGGAAGCCAAGGAAAAGACAAGCGTTCCCATTATTGCCAGTATTAACTGTGTTACCGCGGAGAAGTGGCCCTATTATGCCGGAGTGCTTCAGGATGCCGGAGCGGATGCCCTCGAACTGAATGTTTTTGCACTACCCACCAATTTCAATTTGACGGCACAGGAAACAGAACAACTTTATTTTGATATTATAGAACAGGTAAAAAAGGAGGTGACTATTCCCATTTCCCTGAAGATCAGCTTTTACAGTTCCAATCTTGGTTCACTGATCAAAAGGCTTACGGAAAGCGGCATTTCAGGCCTGGTTCTGTTCAATCGTTTCTATAACCCTGACATTGATCCGGATGCCCTTAAAATAACATCTTCCCATGTTTTCAGCACACCGGCGGAGATCTCTCTGCCTCTGCGCTGGATTGCTATCATGTCAGGTAGGGTTCAATGCGACCTGGCTGCCAGTACCGGCATCCACGACGGAATATCCGTGGTGAAACAACTGCTGGCTGGAGCCCGTGCGGTGGAAATTGCTTCGGTATTGTATAGGAAAGGTATTCCTTATGTAGCGGAGATGCTGAAAGATATGGAGCAATGGATGAACCTTAAGGGTTTTTCATCGGTGGATGATTTCCGGGGGAAAGTGAATCAGGCTTCGGTGAAAGACCCGGCTGCATTTGAGAGAGTTCAGTTCATGAAATACTTTGCCGGAAAAGAATAAACCGGACACGAAAGTTTATCCTTTAGAAAATCAATTTTATGCGAAAAGTTAGTGTTTTAATCATCTTTTCTTTAGGGTTTTTATTTGCCTGTCAATTGACGGATAATAAGACCCATAGAACAGGTCTGATAGCAGATCACGGCATGGTGGTGTCTGCGCATCCGGAGGCTTCCCGGATTGGGAAAATGATACTGGAAGAGGGAGGGAATGCCGTAGATGCTGCTGTGGCTACCGGATTTGCATTGGCGGTTTGTTATCCTGATGCAGGAAATATCGGTGGGGGTGGATTTATGGTAATCCGTTTCCGGAATGGTCATGCCGCTGCCCTGGATTACCGGGAAAAAGCTCCGCTCCGGGCCTATGAAGAAATGTTCCAGGATTCGGCAGGAAACGTTATACCCGGAGTAAGCCTGGACAGTGAGCTGGCGGTTGGCGTTCCAGGGTCGGTAGCGGGACTGCTTAAAGCCCTGGAAAAATATGGCTTGTTCTCATTGCAACAAGTAATACAACCGGCCATAGACCTGGCGGAAAAAGGATTTCCGGTAACCCTGAAACAGGCGAAACGACTTAATCATTATAAGGACGCTTTTCTCCGTGCCAACCGAGATGTTCCTGCATTTGTAAAGGATAAACCCTGGAAAGCCGGGGAT
This sequence comes from Bacteroidales bacterium, assembly GCA_024762655.1. Classification (GTDB taxonomy): domain Bacteria; phylum Bacteroidota; class Bacteroidia; order Bacteroidales; family VadinHA17; genus DRPN01. The sequence goes on along the minus strand of JANTHB010000023.1, from coordinate 13,266 downwards.
ACCCTGGTACAGAAAGATCTGGCAGAAACGTTGAAAATGATCAGGGATCACGGCAGGGATGGGTTTTATAAAGGACCTGTTGCCAAAGCATTGTTGGCCCGGATGGAGCAGGATAATGGCTGGATCACACAAAAGGATTTGGATGTCTATCGTGCCATATGGCGGGAACCATTAACGGCTGTTTACAAAAACTACAAGGTCATATCCATGCCCCCTCCTTCAAGCGGAGGGGTTGCCCTGATACAGTTATTGAATATGGTTGAACCCTGGCCCGTGGATAAGTGGGGATGGAATACCCCCCAGACGGTACACTTGATGGTAGCTGCTGAAAAAAGAGTATATGCTGATAGAGCCAGATTTCTGGGGGATCCTGATTTCGTGAATGTTCCTGTGAAACAGTTGATTGATAAGTCATATTGCAGAGAAAGAATGAGCGGGTTTTCCCCGGAAAGGGTGGTCCCCTCGGACAGGATATCTCATGGGAAACTTGTCGGTTTCGAGAGCGAAGAAACCACCCATTATTCGGTGGTGGATGGCGATGGTAATGCAGTGGCGGTTACAACTACCTTGAATCGTAGCTACGGGAATAAAGTAGTGGTTAATGGTTGCGGGTTTCTACTGAATAATGAAATGGATGATTTCAGCTCCAAACCGGGAACCCCGAACTCTTTCGGGCTGATAGGAGGGAAAGCAAATGCCATTGAACCGGCAAAACGCATGTTGAGCTCTATGACCCCCACCATACTTGAAAAGGATGGCCAGTTGTTTATGGTGGTCGGATCTCCGGGTGGTTCGACGATCATAACGTCGGTATTCCAAACAGTGCTGAATGTGACAGAACACCATATGACCATGCAGGAAGCGGTGAACGCTGGAAGATTTCACCATCAGTGGAAACCGGATGTGATTTTCTATGAAAAAAGTGCGTTGGACAGTCTGACGAAAGACAGACTGAAACAAATGGGCTATACATTGAAAATGCGCAGTTCTATCGGGAGAGTTGATGCTGTCAGGGTTTTGACGGACGGTAAAAGAGAAGGAGGTGCAGACCCGCGAGGGGATGATACTGCTGCTGGTTTTTAATAAAAATGTTATTTCCCTGGTAACAATTTTACAAATGTATAGTATAAGGGGAATAAGTGAAAGCAAAAAAAGATTTCGGGTAAAATTTTTTATCTGAAATTATTTTAATACTTTTATGTTTGTATTTTTGTGGGTAAGATATCTGTTAGTTAACCTAAAAAGTTCAGGTTCTTATGAATAAGCCAATAAAGACTTTCTTTATCATCCTGGTATTTTTATCTTTTGTACCGGGATATCTTCTATTCAAATGGGCATTTCAGCCTAAAAAAGAATTGAACATCTTAATACTGGACAAAACGGTCCCTTCCTTTTTAAGAGAAAATCACCGTTCATTCAATTGGATTCTGACACATGAAAAATATGTTAAACCGGATAAAAAGAGATACAATTACACCAAAGACTATTTCGGTTTTTTCCCGCTTAAACCTCAGCGTAGCAAACAGTATGAAATAAAAAGAATCCGGCTGTCTCAGGTTATTGAACTGGCTGACTCGTTCGATATGGCCTATTTTACAGATACTTATGGGGTTTATTTTAACGACTGGTATAAGGGGAACAACAGAACACGTAGATCCAGAAAAATCTACGGCGGAACCAATAACAATGACTATTTATTTCTGAAGGAAATGAAAAACAGGAAGAAATTGTTTATTGGGGAATATGATATCCTGGCCTATCCTACCGATTTGCTGGAAAGAACAAAAACAGAAGAACTATTTGATCTTAAATGGACCGAATGGTTGGGAAAGTACTTTACTTCACTGGATTCTGTAAAAAATCCCGATCTTCCCAAATGGATCATGGATATTTACCGGGATCAGTATCATAGACCGTGGACCTTTAAACATGGGGGGATTGTTTTTGTAAGTTTTAATAACCGGGTTGTTGTTCTGGAAGATAAAAAGGATCTTGATTTCGGAGTACCTTATATCTATACTACTGAATACGGTCAGCAAAAATTCGGTTTGCCTTATAAAGTTCCCTTTCCATCCTGGTTTGAGGTGGTTGATCCCGGTAATAACAAGGTGGTTTCAACCTTTAAGATCCATGTGAATGATCTGGGAGATTCCATTCTCACCAGCAATTCTATTCCCAATCAATTTCCGGCTGTACTGGAGAGCAGCACAGAATATCCTCATTTTTATTTTGCCGGAAATTTCTCCAATAATCCCATTTATCTGAGAACAGCCTATTTTTCAGATTATGAAAAGTTCTGTCAGAAAATCGGGGTTCCGTTCCTGAACAAAAAGCGCTATTTCTACTGGCATTTTTACCAACCTTTGATGACCCATATTCTGGATAGATATTATACTGGACGGAAAGGGACAGAATAATGATATATGAAAATCCGGTAAAAAGGTGTTTGTCCGACAAACGCCTTTTTATTTTTTAATTGGCAGTGTCCATGAGTAAGTTAACGGTTTCTCTGATACAGTATGACATCGCATGGCAGCAACCGGCAGATAATCTCAGACACCTGAAGCGTATTATTCAGCCCCTGGCCGGACATACCGATTTAATCCTTCTTCCCGAAATGTTTTCCACCGGTTTTACCATGGAGCCGGAGACGTGGTTTGAGGAGCCGGAAGGTCCCGTATATATCTGGCTGCATAAGATGGCTGGAGAGACAGGAGCTTGCATTGCAGGAAGTTATATCGTCCGTGACAACGGCAATTATTATAACAGACTCCTGGTCGTTTTTCCCGATGGAAAAGAATATATCTATGATAAGCGGCATCTTTTCAGAATGGGAGAGGAGCAGCTGCATTATACCCCGGGAAATCAACGTGTGGTTATCCCTTTGCGTAATTTCCGCATCAAACCGTTTATCTGTTACGATCTGCGTTTTCCCGTCTGGATCCGGAGCCGGAACGATGCAGACCTTTTGATTTTCGTAGCCAATTGGCCGGCAAGCCGGAAAGACGTGTGGAATACCTTGTTAAAAGCCCGCGCTATTGAAAACCAGGTGTATGTGGCGGGAGTGAACAGGACCGGGAAAGATGGAAGAAATATTTCTTATTCCGGAGATTCAGCCGTCATCTCACCCAAAGGTGAGCTGCTTGCTTCACTTGAAACAGGAAGGGAAGGGGTTTTAACCTGCTCAATAGACCTCAATGAGCTTGAGCAATTCCGTGAAAAATTTCCCGTACACCTGGATGCAGATGATTTTACCCTTTTTGACTGAACGGGGGTTAGTCCCTTTCTTTTACAAGTGCATCATACAGAATATTAACAGGATGCATGGCTTTCCTCTCCGTACCTTCTTTGATCTGGTGCCGGCAACTGGTGCCGGGGGCAGCGATCAATACTTCCGCATCTGTTTCACGAACGGCAGGAAAAAGTACCAGTTCTCCTATTTTCATGGATAAAGAATAATGTTCTTTTTCGAACCCGAAAGAACCTGCCATACCACAGCAACCGGAAGGAATTTCCTCTGCCGTGTAGTTTTCAGGGAAAGAGAGTATTTGCAAAGTATAACGTGTTGAACTGAGTGCTTTTTGATAACAGTGACCATGAAGCTTGATATGTTTTCTCTCGTTGGTAAACCACTCTTTTTTAATTTTTCCCGAAGAAAATTCCCTGGCCAGGAATTCATCAGCCATCAGGGTATTGCGGGCCAGTTTCTGTGCATCTTGCTTCAGAGAAGTCCCCACCAGAACCGGATACTCGTCCCGGAAACTCAGGATGGCAGAGGGCTCTATCCCTATCAACGGAGTCTCTTCTGTGATAATATCTTTGAAAATCTCCACATTCCGGATGGCGATTCTGCGGGCTTTTTTTATCAGTCCCTTGGAGAGAAAGGTCCTTCCGCTTTCTGCATGAGCAGGTGTTTCCACCCTGTACCCCAAACGGGTTAACAATAAAAGCGTTTTCTTTCCGGTGTCCACATCCTGGTAGTTGGTGAATTCGTCAATAAAGAGGAAGACTTTTCCTAGGGATTGGGCAGGCTGGTGTTCTGACAGATGTTTCCTGACCCAATGGCGAAGGCTGTGACGGGCCAGCAAGGGCATGGATCTCTCTGTGGCAAAGCCGATGGTTTTTTTGATGATGCTTGATAAAAAACGATTTTTCATGAAGAAGTTATACGCAACCGGGAACAGCATGCCTACCTTCTGGATGGTGTTGTACCAGGCAATAAGACGGGTACGCAGAGGGATGCCGTGAGCATCGTAATAATGCTGCAGAAACTCGGCCTTCAAGCGGGTAATATCCACACTGGAAGGACATTCCGATTTACACCCCTTGCAGGAAAGACAGAGATCCAGAACATTGTACAAACGAGGGTCATCAAGTGGATCTTCTTTCTTTGATTGTGTAATTACTTCCCGCAACAAGTTCGCACGAGCCCGTGTCGTTTTATCTTCATCATGGGTCGCCATGTAGCTTGGGCACATGACTCCTCCGGATTTTTCAGTTTTGCGGCAGTCTCCTGAGCCGTTGCATTTTTCCGCTGCTCTCTGATATCCTCCTGTGGACGAAAAATCAAAGTAAGTGTTGATCTCTTTCACCGGTATTTCCGGATCCATGCGTAGGAACCTGTTCATAGGAGGAGTGTCGGTGATCTTTCCCGGATTCAGGATGCCATAGGGGTCGAAAGTGTTCTTTATCTCCTTAAAGATCCGGTAAATATTTTCACCCACCATCAGGGGGATGAACTCTCCGCGTAACCGGCCGTCACCATGTTCACCGCTGAGCGATCCCCGGTATTTCTTTACCAGTCTGGCCATTTCTTCTCCGAGGGTGTGAAAAAGCTCTACATCCCCCGGATCACGAAGGTTAAGAATAGGTCTTAAATGCAATTCCCCGGATCCGATATGCGCATAGTAAACGCAGGATTTGTCATATTTTTTCAGGAGTTTGTCGACATCGTCCATGTAGGCAGGCAAATCTTCTACACGCACAGCCGTATCTTCCATCAGGGCGACCGGTTTGGCATCTCCTTTCATATTGGCGAGCACCCCCAGTCCTGCTTTTCTCAGGTTCCATACTTTATCAACATCAGGGCCGTATAACACCGGAAAAGCATAGCCATAACCGGCTTTTCGCATGTCTTTTTCCAGGTTTTCGGCGATTTTGGCAATTTCTTCACGTGTGTCCCGTGCAAATTCCACCAGTAACAATGCCCCCGGATCCCCTTCTATGAAAAAACGGTTTTTCTTTTGTTCTATGTTGTCTTTGGTCAGTTCCAGAACGGTTTTGTCCATTAGTTCTACGGCCCCGGGTTGGTGTCTCAGGGCGATAAGATTGGCTTTGAAAGCATCCGGTATCTCTTTTAAATGAACACAGACAAGTCCTTTTTCAGGGGGAGGTAGCGGAACCAGATTGAACTTGATGGCAGTGGTAACTGCCAGAGTTCCCTCCGAACCTGCCAGAAGTTTTGCGAGGTTAAAAGGAATACCATTGCCTGTAAAAGGATCGGTTTCCAGGAGCAGATCCAGGGCATAGCCATTGTTGCGACGATGAATGTCAGGATGCGGAAATTCCCTGCGTATCTCTTCCTGAATTTTCTTGTCAGAAAGGACCTCATGAAGTTTCTTATAGATCTTTCCTTCCAAATCATTCTGTTGTGTTTTGGCCAGAAAAGCATCCTTATCCAGTGGACCGAAAATTACTTTGCTGCCATCGCTCAGGATGGTATCTACTTCAAGGGTGTGATCTCGCGTACTGCCGTATAGAATTGAGTGAGAGCCGCATGAATTGTTTCCCAGCATCCCGGCAAGCATGCAGCGGTTGGAGGTGGACGTCTCCGGACCAAAAAACAAACCGTAGGGTTTCAGATACTGGTTCAGTTCGTCCGGGATAACCCCCGGTTCAACACGTACCCAATGTTCATGGGTGTTCAGCTCGAGAATTCGGGTAAGATATCTTGAAACATCCAGCACCAGACCTTTTCCTACAACCTGTCCGGCCAGGGATGTGCCTGCCGCACGGGGGATTACCGGAATCTTATTTTCCCGTGAAAAAGCCAGGAGATTTTCAATATCTTCTGGGTCTTTGGGCCTGGCAACAGCCAAAGGCAATTCCCGGTATTCGGAAGCATCTGTGGCATACAGCATTTTGGTGACCTCGTCCCAGTAGAGGTCTCCTTTTATTTTTCCGGAAAGTTTTTCGTAGAGTGAATCCATGAGAGACTTATCTTAGAAGGAGAGGGAGTAAAAATAAATTAAAAATATCAAACATAACAGTTTTTATTCTTCCTACCTGCATTATCCGTGATTTGTTGTATAACAGCAAAACCTTATGATAATAGTCATTTGAAAAACTTTAAAAAGGCATGAAATTTAACTACTTTTGCAACCGAAATAAAAATAATATAACTAATTGATAAACAATGGAATTTATAGAATCAATCAAAGAAAAGGCCAGAAAAGCTCATAAGAGAATCGTTTTGCCGGAAGCTTATGAAGAGCGTACATTGCGTGCCGGAGACCGTATGGCAGCGGAGAAGCTTGCCGAAGTGATCCTGATCGGTGATCCGGAACAAATTCGTATGCATGCCGGGAGCCTTGGTCTTCAGCATATTGACGAATGCCTGATTGTGGATCCCAAAGATCATCCCAAAAAACAGGAATACATTGATCTGATGGTGAAGCTCCGTGCGCATAAGGGACTTACGTCAGAGGAAGCTGCCCGTTTGATAGAGGATCCTTTGTATCTGGGGCCGGTAATGATTAAGGCCGGAGATGCGGACGGAGAGGTGGCCGGCGCCAATAATCCTACCGGGAATGTTTTGCGGCCTGCTTTTCAGTTTGTACGTACGATGCCCGGGATTAACGTGGTGTCAGGCGCTTTTTTTATGATCCTTCCCGACAAAGAATTTGGCGAAGACGGGATCCTTGTCTTTGCCGATTGTGCTGTAAATCCTGCCCCTGATGCTTCCCAGCTGGCTGAGATAGCTGTAACCTCGGCACGTACGGCCCGGGCTATCGGAGGCTTTACCCCCCGCGTTGCCATGCTTAGTTTTTCTACCAAAGGCAGTGCACAGCATGAAGAGGTGGATAAAGTGGTGCAGGCCTTACAAAAAGCCCGGGAAATAGACCCGTCACTGGAGATTGACGGAGAGTTACAAGCCGACGCAGCGATTGTGCCTGCTGTGGGCCGGAAAAAAGCGCCTGAAAGTACGATTGCAGGAAATGCCAATGTATTGGTCTTTCCGGATCTGAATTCAGGGAATATTAGCTATAAACTGGTACAAAGACTGGCCCATGCCGAAGCGATCGGTCCTGTGCTTCAGGGCATGGCAGCACCGATTAATGATCTCTCCAGGGGATGCAGCGTTGAAGATATTGTAAACCTGGGAGCTATTACCGTCAATCAGGCGGCCGGAATGAATATTTAATTGAAAAAATGTTGAAAAATGAACGTTGAACCTATTGAAAAGTATGCGTTGCGTACACAGGTAAAGAAGAAGGGGAGTTTGCATAAAGTCGGGTTAATTGGCTGCGGAAACATGGGGCAGGATATTGCCCGTCTGGTGGCTGCCAACGGCTTTAATGTGGTTTTTATCGATTTGTCGGAAATGCGTGTGGCGGAAGTATTTATTGAACTGAATCAAAAACTCGACAGTATCATAGATAAATGGGGGTTGACAGAAAGCGAGAAAAGAGCGATCCTGTCCCGTATCCATGGCTCCACGGATTATAATGAGATAGAGGATTGTGATATTGTGATTGAAACCATCAACAACCGGAGGCCGGGTACAAGCCTCGAACTCAGAAAAGAAGTCTTCCGGAAAATTGAATCTGTCGTCAGGGAAGAGACGGTGATTGCATCCAACACTTCCACCCTGGTAATTTCCGAGTTGGCATCGGTGCTAAAACGCCCGGAAAGAGCTGTGGGTCTGCATTTTCTGCCTTCGATTACCAGCGGAAGTATTGTAGAAGTAGTAAGAGGGATGTACACAAACCAACGGTCTGTAGAATTTGTGGAAAAGTTTGCCCGTACCATTGGTATGCGGGTAATCCCCTTGCTGGAGTCTCCCGGAAACGTAAGCACCCGCCTGATCGTAGTGCTGATCAATGAAGCCTGCGAAACCCTCATGGAAGGCGTGGCTTCCGCCACCGACATTGATAAAACGATGAAACTGGGCTTCGGGCTTCAACTGGGGCCCCTGGAAATGGCCGACCGTATCGGACTGGATAAGGTGATCAAATGGATGAATAACCTTTATCAGGAATTTGGGGACAGGAAGTTCAAACCCAGTCCCATCATAAAAAAACTGTATCGCCTGGGGTATCTCGGAAGACGTAATAACCAGGGTTTCTATGTTTATGAAAAAAACAGGATCGTGGGGGAAACCATCACTTGTCCAGAGATTGTCATCCCCAAACCGCGGTAAAGAAAAGCATGGGTAATAAATAAATTGTAATTAACTATTTTAAAAATATTTGTATGAAGATCATTGTTCTGAACTGTGGAAGTTCGTCTATTAAGTATCAGCTTATTGACATGGAGCGGGAGGATGTCCTGGCCAAAGGAGTGGTGGAAAAGATCGGGCTCCATGGTTCGTTTCTGAAAAACCAGCGTGATGATGGCGACGAGGTGATGCTGGAAGGTGAAATATATGACCATCAACAAGGGATTGAGTATGTTCTGGGTGTACTGACCAGTAAAACACACGGCTCTTTGAAGAGCTTTGATGAAATTGATGCCGTGGGACACCGTGTGGTTCACGGGGGTGAAAAGTTTAAAAGCAGCGTGTTGATCACCAAGGAAGTCATCGCTAAAATGCAGGAAGTGGCAGACCTGGCCCCTTTGCACAACCCGGCAAACCTAAAAGGGATCTTTGCCATGCAGGATCTGTTGCCACAGGTACCGCAGGTGGGCGTTTTCGATACGGCTTTTCACCAGACGATGCCTCCCTATGCCTATACCTATGCAATTCCTTACTCGCTGTATAAAAAATACGGTATTCGCCGGTATGGTTTTCATGGAACAAGTCATCGCTATGTGTCCAAACGTGCCTGCCAGTTTTTGGGATGTAAATATGAGGATAAGAAAATTATTACCTGCCATTTGGGAAACGGAGCCTCGATGGCTGCCATAAAAAACGGGAAATCAGTAGACACTTCCATGGGGCTTACCCCGGTGGAAGGACTGATCATGGGGACCCGTACGGGCGATCTGGACCTGGGTGTGCTTACCTATATCATGCAAAAAGAAGAATTAAGCCTTCATGCGGCCAACACCCTGATCAACAAATTCAGTGGGATGCTGGGAGTGACGGGCGTCTCTTCGGACATGCGGGATATTGAAAAAGCAGCACAGGAAGGAAATGAACGGGCCCGCCTGGCGTTGGATATGTATAGTTACCGTATCAGGAAATATATAGGAGCCTATGCTGCAGCCATGGGGGGCCTTGATATTCTTGTGTTTACGGGGGGGATAGGAGAAAATGATGTTATGGTCCGGCAGAAATCCTGTGAAGGCCTGGAGTTCATTGGTATTAACCTGGAACCCAAAAAAAATGAGGAAACTATCCTTGGAAAAACCGGCGACATAAGCACTCCTGAGTCACGGGTGAGGATCCTGGTAATGCCTACTAATGAAGAACTGGTCATTGCCTGGGATACGATGGATATCGTCAAAAATAAAAAACCGTAATATAATGATCCAAACCCTTGAAGATATGATGAGCAGCCTTTCCGGGGTGCCGCGAAAAAGGCTGGTGGTAGCCCATGCTATGGATTCCCATACCATTGGGGCAGTGTCTCTTGCTGTGGAAAAAGGCCTAGTCGATGCAACACTCATAGGTGATAATAACGAGATACAGCAAATATGTAAAAAAGAAGGTTGGTCCCTTTCTTCTTTTGAGATCATTCATGAAACCGATCCCTTTACTTCTGCCCGTCAGGCAGTGTCTCTGGTGCGGGATGGAAAGGGGGACCTGATCATGAAAGGTTCTGTCAGTACGGATCAGTACATGCGTGCGATTTTGAATAAGGAAAATGGAATCCTGACACCGGGTTCATTGCTGACACATGTGGCAGTACTCGAGCCGGTAAGTTATCATAAGTTGCTGATCGTTGGTGATGTGGCTATTATTCCCAGACCTGATCTGAAAGAAAAAAAGATTATTCTGGAACATTTAATCCTTACGGCCCACAGGCTGGGAAATAAAGATCCCAAAGTTGCTCTTATTGCTGCGACTGAACAGGTACTGCCGGGCATGGAAGCATGTGTGGATGCAGCTCTGCTCTCGAAAATGGCTGAGAGAGGCCAGATAAAAGGGGCTGTCGTTGATGGCCCGCTGGCACTGGATGTAGCGCTGGATAAAAAGAGCGCTGCCATAAAGAAAATAAACTCCCCTGTAGCCGGGGATGTGGATTGCCTGCTGTTTCCAAACATTGAGTCGGGAAATGTTTTTTATAAATGTCATACCAAACTAATGGGCGGGAATACGGCTGCTATAGTTGCGGGCGCCAGGGTGCCCGTGATCCTGTCTTCACGGGGCGACAGCACCGAAACAAAACTATACTCCATCGCGCTAGGCACTTTATTGTCATCTGAAAATTAATAAAGCTGTAATAATGCAGGTACATAGAATTTTAGTGATCAATCCGGGTTCTACATCAACCAAGATTGCTGTGTACCGCGAAACGAAGCCCAGGCTGGTAGAAACCATCCGGCATTCGCCGGAGGAACTGGCACGGTTTAATCATATTACCGAACAGTATGAGTTTCGTAAAAAGATCATCTTGAATGAGTTGGAGAAATCCCGTGAGAAGATAGATGAGATTACGGCAGTGATTGGCCGGGGTGGGATGATTAAACCGGTGGAATCAGGGGTGTATGAGGTGAACGAGGCCATGAAAAGAGACCTGATCAAAGGGGTCATGGGCGAACATGCCAGTAACCTGGGAGGACTCATAGCCGATGATATTGCCCGCTCCCTGCCACATGCACGTGCTTTTATTGCAGACCCTGTCGTCGTGGATGAGTTGCAGGATCTCGCCCGGGTGGCAGGACATCCTTTGTTTGAGAGAAAGTCTATTTTCCATGCCTTAAACCATAAAGCCATAGCGCGAATCTATGCCCGGCAAATAGGCCGGGAATATGAAGACCTGAACCTGATCGTCGCTCACCTGGGCGGAGGGATAACGGTCGGTGCACATAGAAAAGGCAGGGTGGTGGACGTAAACCAGGGACTCGATGGCGATGGTCCTTTTTCACCCGAACGTTCCGGAACACTGCCGGTGGGAGACCTGGCTAGACTGTGCTTCAGCGGAAAATATACCCTGGACGAGGTGAAGAAAATGATTACCGGGAAAGGAGGTCTGGTGGGGTATCTGGGAACCAATGATGTTTACAGAATTAACCTGATGGCCGAAGAAGGAGACAAAAAGGCAGCCTTTCTGCTCGATGCTCTTGCCTATCAGGTGTCCAAGGAGATCGGTGCCGCCAGTGTGGTGCTGAAAGGAGAGGTGGATGCAATCCTCATTACCGGAGGACTGGCTTTTAACGAAAGAATTGTTGATTACATCAAGGTGATGGTTGCCCATATTTCCAGGGTGGTGATCTTTCCGGGAGAGGACGAAATGAAAGCCTTGGCCATGAATGCCTTGCAGGTGCTCCGGGGAGAAAAGGAATGTAAAGTTTATAAGTAATAAGTCAGAAGGCATCCTCTTTTGTTCTCCGGCTGCGGCGGATATAGAAAGCCGATATAATTATTTCCTACACCCTTTTATGGCATAGATAAGGAAACGGGGATGACCTTGCCGTTCATTACTTTGCCTGCTTCTACCGCAAAGTGATAAATGAATTCGCCCATTTCCTCCGGGGTTACCGGGGCTTTGAATCCGGGGAAAGCCTGTGCCAGCATTTCCGTTTGAACAGCGCCCGGTGCCAGGCAGTTGATATGAATACCCTGATCCTTCAGTTCTACCGCCAGGCTCTCTGTAAGGTTGGACAAGGCCGCTTTGGAAGCACTGTAGGCTGTTAGCCCGGGAAACTTTTCGCTGCCCTGGTAGCCTCCCATGCTGCTGATGTTGACAATGTGCCTGAGCGAAGAGCCTGAAAAAAGAGGAAGTAAGTTTTTGATAAGAAAGGCAGGAGCCAGAAAATTAATACGGTAACTTTTTATATAATCTTCTGCCTGAAGCTCCGTGAACGGTTTATTTACCAAAAAACCGGCATTGTTGATCAGAATGTCCAGGTGATCAAAGTCGCGTTTTATGCGTTCTGTTAATTCCTGAGGATGATCAATAATGGTGTCCAGGTCATATACATAAGGAATAACCTCCGACCCGGAAGAGATATTTTCTTTTTTCATATTTTCCAAAATGCCTCCCTTTCTGGCGATCAACCCGGTCCTGTTGTTTCCTCCACGGATGAAGGATTCTGCGATCTGATACCCAATGCCTCTACTGGCGCCTGTAATGATTATATTCATATTATTATTTTTGAAAAACAACAATAAAAATAGAATTTTATTTTAATTTCGTAGGTTAAGCTTTGATTATAATACCGTTTATTAAAACTCTTCGGTTGAAACATGAAGAGTAAATGAAAGAAACAGAGTGAAAATTTTGAACTATGTGGATGCAGAATAGGAAAGAATTAAAAAACATTTTATCGGTTCTTGCTTTTATGATGCTTCTCGGAGTATTTTGCCAACCCACGGTCTTTGCAGAAGGCAAAGGGAAGCAGAAGCCTAAAAAAAGACTTTCAGACAGGGTATATCTGGGAGGCTATTTTGGTTTGCAGTTTGGTACGGTTACGGATGTGTTGCTGGCTCCTCTGGCAGGGTACCGGCTCACCCCCAGATTGATGGCCGGTGGAGGTTTTAAATATGAATTTTATCAGGAAAATGCCCCTTATTTCAAATACAGTACTCATATGTACGGTCCCAATTTATTTATCAGATACCTGTTCCTGAAAAGTTTTTCCAATATCCTTCCGGTTAAATTCAATGGGGGATTATTTGCTCAGGCAGAATATGAAGCTCTGAATATGGACCATAGCTATTTTGGGATTCCTGGACAGGATAATAATGGTCGTTTCTGGATGAATTCATGGTTTCTGGGGGGGGGGTACCACCAACCCATAGGTAGGAGAAGTGCGGTAAATTTGCTGTTTTTGTTTTATCTGGGGAACAGAGAATATACACCATACTCCAATCCGGTTATCAGAGTGGAATTCGGTTTCTGAAAAAACAGGTGTGTTGTAAGAAATCTGTCTGTT
>JANTHB010000022.1 GCA_024762655.1 Bacteroidales bacterium | reverse complement strand
AAAGCATTTATCTCTTTAAGCCTGTAAAGGAGCATAGGTTAAATTAAAGACATTTCCTGATTTCGTCAATAAGATCGTTAATTTGCAATGGTTTTGCAAGATAAGCATCACATCCGGCTTTCAGGCATTTGACTTTTTCTTCCATCGAAGCATACGCGGTTTGTGCAATCACAGGAATACGGGGATACTCATTTTTTATGAATGCGGTAGCTTCATATCCGTTTACTTCCGGCATTTCTATATCCATTAATACAAGGTCTATTTCTTTCCCGTTTTTTTCCTTAACGAGATGAATGGCTTCCCGGCCGTTCACCGCATGGAAAACATTTACACCGGCCTGCCGAAGAATCTCTCTCAGGTAAAAGTAATTGTATTCGTCATCTTCGGCGATAAGGATATTTTTGCCGGACAGGTTAAGTTTTTCCTTATTCAGATTGTTTATTTCCGCGGATTCTTCATTCGGCAAAACCTTGTAGGGAATGGTAAAATAAAAAGCAGATCCTTTGTTGAATTCAGACTCGACCCATATCCTGCCCCCGAGTAGTTCGGTAAGATGTTTTGATATGGCCAGCCCCAGACCGGTGCCGGGATACAAACGGGTTTTGGAGTTATCAACCTGCTGAAAGCGATTGAAGATAATTTCCATTTTATCGGGAGGAATGCCTATTCCGGTATCTTTCACGTAGAAAACCAGAGCGTTATCAGGCTCAGAGATGTTAAACCCAAATTCCACATAACCCGTATGCGTAAATTTAATAGCATTGCTGAGCAGATTGGTCAGTATTTGCCGAAGACGAATCGGGTCTGTAAGAATAGTAACAGGGTGATTGATCTTATGCTTGTCATAACGAAGTTCCAGTTCTGCATTTTGTTTTTCACTGATAAGACGGGAGAAAGTCAGGAACAGAGACTCCATCATCTCGTGAACGTCCGTGGTCTCTTCACGGATGACCACCTGACCGGACTCCAGTTTAGCCAGATCAAGGATGTCGTCTATCAACCTGAGGAGGCTGTCTCCGCTGTTTTTGATAATGTTAACGTATTCTGTTTTGTTCTCGGGGGTGAGGTCTTCCGAAGACAGGAGTTGTGCAAATCCCATGATGGCATTCATAGGGGTTCTGATCTCGTGGGACATGTTGGTCAGGAAAGCGGTTTTCAAACGATCTGCTTCTTCTGCTTTTTCTTTGGCAGTCACCAGTTTACGTTCTACTTCTTTTTTCTTGCTGATATCCCGGTATATAGCATACATAATGGTTTTATCGGGAGAAATACGGAATGGTGTAACCGTAAGGGACACTTCCAGCGTTTTTCCGTTTTTCTTCTTCCGAACGGTCTCCAGTTCCACCGCTTCCCCTTCAAATGTTCTCCGGGTGATACTATATGCTTCCGGTATCAGTTCCTCCGGGACGATCAGTTCATCCAGCGACTTCCCTATCAGTTCCTGCGGTTTGAACCCGAATAATCTGGTAAAAGCAACATTTACATCCGTGATTAGGCCCGGATATTCCTGGATGACCGTCGCCTCAGGCACGTTCCGGAACAATTGTTCGAAATAAGTTTTTTCTACTTCAAGTTCTTCTTCTTTCTGTTTACGGTCAATGGCAAGCCCTATCTGATGAGCAACCAACTCCAGCACATTTTTGTCGGTGTCCGAATACGTGTTCTCATCCGTATAACTTTGCAGTCCTATCATGCCTATGATCCGGTCATTAGCCTGAAGGGGAGCGCCCATCCACACTTTGGAATCGGTGCCCACCAATGTAACTTCGTCTTTTTTTACAAGCTCCTCGAAATCAGACGGCCTGACAAGGATAGCTTTGCCTGTTTTTACCACATATTTCGAAAGGGTCTTCCGGGCCGGAACTTTTTCAAAATGATCCTTCAGATCATTAAAATAAGGCATTGTGAAGGTATCGTCTTCAGGATGATAGAGCGCAATGTATAAATTGGTCACATCCATCAGCCGGCTCAACTCCTTCCGGATGGTCTCCATCAGATCAGGCAGGTCTTTAGTTGCTATTGTGGCATTGGAAATATTGAGCAAAACGCGCAAGACCCGCTCCTGAAGCATAAGCGAAGTATCATCTGCATTTAAAATACTATCCGACATATTATCCCGGTCTGACTGACAATCCAAAAAAATCGAATAAAAATACAATTATTTTTAGAATTCCCTGCCGAAAAAAAATCCTTTTAATATGAATTATGACAAAATGGTTATTTTTACGGATCAACAATAAAATGAATCATGCAAAAAGTTGTTTTAGTATTGGATTGTGGTGCTACGAATATAAGAACCATTGCGGTGGATACTCAGGGGCATATCCGGGCAGTATCATCGGTTCCGAATAATACGCAGCCGGATCCGTACGATCCTGCCTACAGGATATGGGATGTACAGGAAATATGGGGAAAGTTCAGGCGTACCACTGCGGATGTTCTGCAAAAGATTCCTGCCGGGCAAATTGCCGCCATTACCGTAACAACGTTTGGAGTGGACGGGGCTCCGTTTACGGCCGGTGGAGAAATGCTATATCCTGTAATTTCATGGCAGTGCCCCAGAACGATCCCGGTTATGGAAAATATTGAAAACTATATACCGTTGGAAGCATTATACGAAATTTCCGGATTGCAACCTTACAACTTCAATACGATCACCAAGCTGATCTGGTTGAAAGAAAACAAACCGGAGGTTGTAGAGAAGATGGATTACTTTCTGTTTATCTCATCCATATTTCTTTATTATCTTACCGATGAGATGGTTACGGATACGACCATGGCCGGAACATCCATGTTGACCGATCTGAAAAACCGCGGTTTTTCTGAAGAAATTCTGGAGCATATCGGTTTTTCGTCTTCTCTTTTTCCGAATGTTTGTGAGCCAGGTACCGTGGTAGGAACAACCGGCAGGCAGGCGTTCGAATCACTGGGGCTTCGTGAAGGGATTCCCGTGATTGCTACAGGGCATGACACCCAGTTTGCCATTTACGGATCGGGAGCAAAAGAAGAGGTGCCGGTGTTAAGTTCCGGCACGTGGGAGATATTGATGGTTCGCAGCGGTAATGTCCATATTGATCCTGAATTATTACGTCAGGGCGTAACTACCGAATTTGATCCCATACCGGGACATTATGACATCGGGGTACAATGGATTGGTTCAGGGACATTGGAATGGATCAGAAATATGCTTTATCGTGTCGAAGCACAGGAAAAAGGCATTTACGATCTGATGATCGGTGAAGCAGAAAAAATTCCTCCCGGCAGTAACGGCATCCGTGTGGATCCTTCTTTTTATCCCGGATCTGCCGATGCAGGCACCGGAATGATCGCCGGTTTGACTATGAATAGCCGGCGCGGCGAGATTTACCGGGCAGCCCTTGAAGCCCTGGCTTGTCGTACAAAAAAAAGTCTCGGGATCCTTGAAGGTGCAGGCAATTTCACTGCCCGGCAACTTCTGGTTGTAGGTGGGGGTGCCAGGAACAAACTCTGGAACCAGTTGCGTTCGGATATCCTGGGTATTCCCGTCAGGGTGGTCGACCAGAAAGAAACAACCGTTCTGGGCTCTGCCCTGTTTGCCCTGGCCGGTACAGGCATATATAACTCTCCTGACGAAGCCAGACAGGCTGTACAATACAGGACGGAAGATTACTTTCCTTCTGGAAACAAAGAAACGTACGAGTTACTGTATGAAGATTATCTGAAGTTTTTTGAAAGCCGGAAATAACAGGAACCTGTCAACAAAAAAACACCGGCTGTCTGCCGGTGTTTTACATTTGTTAAGGATCGTTAGCGATACAGGGGACCGTAGGTCTTACAAGCTCTGAAATCGGCTCCTTCCGGATCGTCGGTGCCGAACATCGACCAGGCGGCAGGCCGGTACACCCTTTCTTCATCCACATTGTGCATATTCACCGGAATACGGAGCATGGCAGCCAGGGTGATAAGCTTATCTCCGATATGTCCGTAGCTGATGGCACCGTGGTTGGCACCCCAGTTAGCCATCACAGAGTAAACATCCCTGAAGGGTCCTTTGCCGGTGAGGCTGGGCGCAAACCAGGTGGTCGGCCAGGTCGGGTTGGTACGCTTATCCAGCAAACGGTTTACGTCAGGATCCAGATTTACCGTATAACCTTCGGCAATCTGTATGACCGGGCCCAGACCTTTGACGATATTGATACGGGTCATCGTTACCGGCATTTCCCCCTGGGTCAGGAACTGTGATGAAAAACCGCCCCCTCTGAAATATTCATAGGCTGCCGGAGGCCAGTGTGTGGCAGCCAGAGCGTTATCCACATCTTCTTCGGAAATTTCCCAAAAAGGTTTCATCACTGAATTGCCCTTTGCGTCTTTCATTTGACCGGTGGCATCCAGGGTTGTTGAGCCCGAATTGATCAGGTGGATAATTCCGTTGGCGGCCTTGCCTGTCAGTTCCTTGCCGGTAACCCTTTTTACCGCCTCGGGGCTCCAGAAAGTACGTACGTCGGAAAAGATCTGTGCCGTATTGGTGAGAAGATGTCCAAACAGCATGGATATACCGTTCAGGCTGTCGTTTTCGGTAGCCATGATAAAGGGTTCCCGTATGCCGTTCCAGTCAAAGGACGAGTTCAGGATCGCTTCCATAAAATCCCCGTTGGGAAAATGGTCGGTCCATTGTCTTTGTCCCTGAAAACCGGCGGCAATGGCATGGTGTCCCATCGCTTCTTCTTCGTAGCCCATTTCTGCCAAAGCTGGGTTTCCGACCATCAGGTCACGGGCAATCAGTGTCATCCTGACGACCGTCTCCCACTCTTTGTCTTTTTGTTCTCTGGAACGCTGCAGTTCCGGAGGATTCTCATCTTCTCCTTCCCGGCATTTGGCTTTTACCCATTTCAGGGCGCGTGCGAACTCTTCATGATCATAAATTCCCTCTTCCATGCGACGCACAAACTCAACCATATCGACCACTTCGGTGCGCATACCCAGATAATCCAGTAAGAATTCCTGGTCCACTACCGAACCGACGATCCCCATGGACATGCCTCCCAGGGACAGGTATGCTTTGTTTTTTAACTCGGCCACTGCCAGGCCCGCTTTTGCAAAGCGCAATATTTTTTCTTTAACATCTTCCGGGATCGTAGTATCACCAGCATCCTGGACATCGCGTCCGTAGATGCTGAAAGCAGGCAGTCCTTTCTGGTTGTAACCGGCCTGTGCTGCTGCCAGATATACAGCCCCCGGACGCTCGGTGCCGTTGAATCCCCAGATCGCTTTGGGGCGCCAGGGGTTGGTATCCATCACTTCCGTACCGTAGCACCAGCAAGGGGTTACGGTCAAACTGACTCCCACATTCTCACGGTTGAATTTCTCTTCGCATTGCACGGCTTCAGCCACTCCCCCAATGGTGGTATCGGCAATGACTACCTCTACGGGCAGACCGTTCGGATGTCTCAGGTTCTCCGTCAACAGTTGAGCAGCTCTCCGGGCCATACCCATCGTCTGGTCTTCCAGAGACTCGCGTACTCCTTTCCTCCGGCCGTCGATAACCGGGCGGATGCCTATTTTAGGCATGTCTCCCTGCAACCGGTTTATTCCTTCTGTTCCTTTCATAATGAAAATAAATTTATAATTTAAAGTTGGTGTATAATATTAAACGTTTCTGTCACATCTTATCAAAAAACGCAGATACCGGGAGCATATTTTTCATGTCCGGTCCTTTTAACATCAGCCTCAGTCCCTGACCGCCGGTGGCCTGAAAATATTCCAGTCTGAAGGGGACCCTTCCCCGCCGCAGGCTTATCGTAGCCTTTTTGGCATCGAAACCATGCAATCCGTCATTGTCTATCAATAGTTTATTGCGTAAAAACAGTCTGGAACCATCATCCGATGACAGGGAAAACGTATATTTCCCACTTCGGGGTATAATCAGGTTTCCGGTATAGACGATTCCATACCCGCTGTTCTTGGGGTGAACCGCCCGTATGGATAGGTTTCCGGTGTAACCTTGTTTCACCGGTTGAAGGGTTGAAAAATCGGGCAGAGAATCCCACAATCCTTCGTAGTAGGAAAATCCGGCTACCGGCATATGGTCTTTCGTAACATTTAAGAATTTGGTCCGGGCGGTAAAACTGGCTTTAACCCCTTCTTTATAGGCTTTGGCTTTTATTTCCACGGATCTGTTCAGCTTCAGAGGTTTCTCATAAACCGGTGAAAAGGGGACCGGCAGGTTGCCGTCTTCGGTATAATGGATTCGGGCATCCGGATCGTTTACGGACATAAGGACCGATACTGTATCTTTAAATAATATCTCCTTGCCGGAAGCTCCATCAGGGGTAGTGATCAGCGGGGCATCTGCCAACGGAAAGGCTTCTCCCGGTATTTTAAAGGTCCAGGCATACCGGCAAGGACGGATTTTCTCCTCCATCATTTTATCCGGTAAATGAATGAGAAGGTCAAGGTTCTCGTCAGATTTCCATTTCAGGGGGGGCTCATATCCGAGGAGGTGTATTTCCGCATCCCGGTCGGCTCTTACACTTTCCAGTGAGAGAGAAGCCCCCGGCCAGTCCAGGGTTATGGCATAAACATATTTTCCGTCGGCTGAGGTGGTGAAGCGTATGTTGTCTCCTTCTTTGAAATACCGGAATGTTTTTGTACCGTAAATGGCTTCGCCGTTTGTTTTGAGCCACCGACCCATTTTTTTCAGGCGTAACACACTGGCTTCCGGAATGACCCCTTCTGAGTCGGGCCCTACGTTGAGCAGGTAGTTCCCTCCTTTGGAGGAAATATCCACCAGGTTCCCAACCAGTGTTTTGACAGATTTCCAGTTATGATCCGATTGCTTAAACCCCCAGGTATTATTCATGGTCATGCAGGTTTCCCAGGAAATATCGGATTTGGAATCCAGGATCCCCTGTTCCGGCGTTCCGAAATCACCCGCAAAACCTTTGCCTTTGTTCATGCCCTGCATACCCATTCTCCCCTTCCCCACACGGTTGTTAATGATAATATCCGGTTTCAGACTACGCACATAATTATAAAGGTCTTCTCCTTCCTCCTCGGTCCATTCCTTAATCCATTCTCCGTCAAACCATAAGATTTTGATATCCCCGTACCGGGTGAGGAGCTCTTTCAGCTGGGGTTTCATATATTCGTTCACGTATCTGGGGAAACTGTCACCATGGGCCAGCGGATTGTGCCAGTCCATAATGGAGTAATAAAAGCCCAGTTTTATGCCTTCTTTTTTACAGGCTTCGGACAGTTCTTTCAGGACATCTTTTTTATACGGGGTGTAATCCACGATGTTGTAATCGGTCAGTTTTGTGTGCCACATACAGAAACCTTCGTGATGTTTGGCTGTGATAACAATATATTTCATGCCGGCAGCCTTGGCAGTTTTGACCCATTCCTCGGCGTTGAACTTTACCGGATTGAATTTCCGGGCGAATTTCTCATATTCCGGTACCGGGATTTTGGCGGTGTACATGATCCACTCTGCGGCTCCGGGGACCACCTGCCCGTGGTAAACTCCGGCAGGCACCGAATAAGCTCCCCAATGAATGAACATCCCGAAGCGGGCATCTTTCCACCATTGGATACGTTTTGTGTAATCTTCCCGGCTTTCGTGCAGATAATCTTTCTGCTTATGGGTGGAGCAGGAAAAACCTATTACCAGAATCCCTAATAACATCGTAAATAAATATCTCTGTTTTTTCATGTTTTGTATGGGTTTATGCATATTATCAGGTAGAGAAAATATTTAATGGTTATCGCTTTCATAATCTTTCAAAGCATCCCGGAGATATTTTTCGAAAAGATTGGCAAACCTGATCCATCCGTGAATAAGGTGATTCATCTCTTTCTGATCCGGGTTATTGAATGTCAGTGTTTTGTAGGACAGTTCCTTAAAATGACCGATGGTTTCCAGATGCTGCCGGGCAAGCACAAAAGGGAGGTTACCCGTCAGGAAAAAATATCTTTTTCTTTTTCCGGTCCGTGTTTTATAGTCCACCAGCTTTTGTGAGATAAGGTAACTCAGCGAATTACTGACCGTGCTTTTACTGGTTTGAAAAAAGGAAACAATTTCCTCGAACGATTTGTCACTTCTTCCGGAACAGGACAGAAATGACAGGATCCGGCCCTGCATGGGTGTAAAATTCATTTTTTCAAACATTTTGGCCATTTCTTCAATATGGCTTCTCAGTTCCGCATCCCCTTTTTCTTTCATATCCGGATTGGAATTAAATTTAACAGTTGACCAAAGATAGTGTTTTTTTATTCCAGTTCGCAAAATTTAGAACTAAATAAACAAATTTTCTTTTGTGTTTTTAAACAAATCATATACATTTACACAGCTTAAAATGTGTCTGCATGAAACCCAAATCAATTTAATACAAAAGTCATGAAAAACGCTAAAGAGCATAAGGGGGTCCGCCGTCGTGATTTTGTCCGGACGACGGCTGTCGGAGGGGCAGCCCTTTCTTTTGTTCCTTCCTTATCCTACGGACGGGGTTCTTCGAAAAAAGAAAAATCCAAAAAGGTGGCTATTGGCTTCATCGGGGTGGGTGGCCGGGGTCGCTCACATTTGCATAATCTCCTGAAGCGGGAAGATGTGGTTATTCCTGCCATTTGTGATATTGACCCGAAAGCCGTTGAACTGGCGCAAAATATGATTGTCAAAGCCGGCCGGCCGAAAGCGGCGGTCTATTCGGAAGGAGATTATGCTTATCTAAAGATGCTTGAGAGACCGGATGTGGAAGGGGTGATCATTGCCACTCCCTGGAACTGGCATACGCCCATGTCGGTTGCCGCTATGAAAGCCGGCAAGTATGCCGGGGTGGAAGTTTCGGCAGCTACGACGCTGTCCGAATGCTGGGATCTGGTAAACACATATGAAGAAACAGGCGTGCCCACCATGATTCTGGAGAACGTATGTTACCGGCGTGATGTGATGGCCGTGCTGAACATGGTCCGTCAGGATATTTTTGGAGAGTTAACCCATATGCGCTGCGGTTACCGGCACGATCTGCGAGGCGTAAAATTCAATCCGGGCGTCACATTCGGCGAAGGAGCCCGCGGAGAGGCCCGCTGGCGCACCCAACATTCCCTGAAACGCAACGCTGACCTCTATCCCACCCATGGCGTGGGTCCGGTGGCTACCTGGCTGAACATTAACCGGGGCAACCGTTTCCTGCACCTGACCTCCCATGCCACCAAGAGCAGAGGCCTGCATCGTTATATCGTCCACAATCCTGCCGGAGGTCCGGATCATCCCAATGCCAAACTGAAATGGAAACTCGGGGATGTGGTTACCTCTCTGATCACCACCTACGGAGGAGAAACCATCCTGGTCACCCACGATACCAATTCTCCCAAACCCTATTCTCTGGACTTCAGCATACAAGGCACCAACGGGTTGGCCGACTTTGATTACAACAGGCAAAGGATATACATAGAAGACAAGAGTCCCAAACACGATCAGTGGGAAGCCATGAATGACTGGCTTACAAAATATGACCACCCCTTGTGGAAAAAATATGGAGATTATGCAACCGGATCCGGACATGGAGGCATGGATTTCTTTGTGGATCATGCTTTTGTCGAGACGGTAAAACGGAAAGTTGAGCCGCCGTTAGATGTATATGATGCAGCTGCCTGGAGCAGTATTACACCCCTGTCCGAACGTTCGCTGGCCGAAGGCAGCACCCCGCAGTATTTTCCCGATTTTACACGCGGGCGCTGGATCAACCGCAAGCCGGTTTTTGCACTGAATGATGACTTTTAACAGATCGATTATTTATTTTAAACATACGAAACGATGACAACTGAACAAAACGGCAAGAACAATTACGTCATTGCCATTACCATTATCGGAGTACTCTTTTTTATTTTCGGATTCATTACCTGGCTGAATGCCACCCTGATCCCTTATCTGAAAACCGCCTGTGAGCTCACCACCTTTGAATCCTACCTGGTGACATTTGCCTTTTATATCTCTTATTTCGTAATGGCCCTGCCATCATCCAAAGTGTTGCAGTTCACCGGATTCAAGAAAGGAATGGCTATTGGTCTCCTGGTCATGGCTGCCGGCGCCCTGATATTTATTCCTGCAGCCACAACACGTACATACATATGGTTCTTGCTGGGTCTCTTTGTGATGGGAACAGGTCTGGCCCTGCTGCAGACAGCCTCCAACCCTTATGTCACGATCCTGGGGCCCATTGAGAGTGCTGCCAAGCGGATGAGCGTCATGGGCGTAGCCAATAAATTTGCCGGCATCATCAGCCCTTTCATCCTGAGTTCCATCCTGCTGAAAAACATCGGATCCATCCAGGACAAACTGCCCACCCTCAGTGGTCCGGATAAAGCCGCCGCTTTGGATCAACTGGCCCACAGGATTATCGGGCCTTATGTCATTATTGCCATTGCCTTGCTACTGCTGGGTTTACTGATCCTTTTCTCGCCCCTGCCCGAAGTGGAAAACGAAGAGGAGGAGGTCAAAGAAGGCGAACAGGAAAAAACTTCCATTTTTCAATTTCCTTATTTCTGGCTGGGCGTACTGACGATCTTCTTTTACGTAGGCGCGGAAGTGATCGCCGTGGACACACAGATCAACTACGGCCTTTCCCTGGGCTTTGATATCACGGT
This sequence comes from Bacteroidales bacterium, assembly GCA_024762655.1. Lineage (GTDB taxonomy): Bacteria > Bacteroidota > Bacteroidia > Bacteroidales > VadinHA17 > DRPN01. The sequence goes on along the minus strand of JANTHB010000022.1, from coordinate 32,340 downwards.
AGCCAAATATTTCTCGTCCTATACCCTTGTCGGGATGATTATCGGATACATCCTTGGTATCATTCTGATACCGAAATATCTTTCCCAGCAAAATGCATTGAAATTTTCTGCTATTCTCGGCATTATCTTTACGGCAGGGGCAGTGATGACTACCGGCATGACATCCGTGTTGTTCGTAGCCTCCCTGGGTTTTGCCAATGCTATTATGTGGCCTGCCATCTGGCCACTGGCCATCCACGGTCTGGGCAAATTCCTCAAACTGGGATCGGCGATCATGATCATGGCCATTGCCGGAGGTGCTCTGATCCCCTTGCTGTACGGTTATCTGGCCGGTTTACCCAAGCCCCATGCCAGTACCCATGCTTATGCGGTCCTCTTCGCCTCTTATCTGGTAATTTGGTTTTTTGCCGCTATCGGTCATAAGGTGGGCAGGAAATAAGGAAAGAAGAAGACACGCCAGCCTGATTTTCATGTATTAATATGTCATACGACCATGGAGAAAAAACTGTCTGAAGTATTCGGACACTTTAGCTGTGAAGGTAATTTTAAGAGCGGTGTTCCATTCGGGTCCGGTCATATCCATGATACCTACAAGATAACCACCGCCGAACCTGATCAGCCGAATTATATTCTGCAAAGGATAAATACCGGCATCTTCCGGGAAGTGGAGGAACTGCAAAACAATATTTACCAGGTCACCACGCACATACGGAAAAAACTCTCTGCCATTCCCGGGTCCGATCCCGACCGGGAAACCCTGACCATCCTCCCTGCCCGCGACGGGAAACTCTACTACCGGGACAAAGAAGGTGACTATTGGCGCGTGTATCTCTTTATTGAAAAACACAAAAGCTACGACCGGGTAGAGACGCCTGAACAGGCCTATCAGGGGGGCCGAGCGATCGGGCGTTTTGAAACGCTCATTGCCGGACTGGACCCTTCCGGAATCCACGAGGTGCTGCCCGGATTTCATGATATGGAGGACAGACTGAACAATTTCCAAAAAGTACTGGAAAAAGACCCGGAAAACAGGGCTTCCCTGATACGGGATGACATACAGTTTGTTCTGGACCATGCCGAAGAAATGATGACCATCAAGAAGCTGGGGAAAGCCGGGAAGATACCGCTGCGCATTACCCACAATGATACCAAGTTCAACAATGTTTTGCTGGACGAGAACGATAAGAGCCTGTGTGTGATCGACCTGGATACGGTGATGCCCGGATACATCCATTATGATTTCGGGGATGCCATCCGCACCACTGCCAACGCCAGCTTTGAAGATGAGACCGATCTCAGCAAAGTTTTCGTACGTCTCGACCTTTATGAAGCTTTTGCCCGGGGGTTTATGGAAGAGGTACGCGATGAGCTGAACGATACGGAGATAGAATATCTCCCCTTTTCAGCACGCATGCTCACCTTCATTATCGGACTGCGTTTTATTACCGACTACCTGGACGGCGACCACTATTTCAAGATTCATCATCCGGGACATAATCTGGAGCGTGCCAGGGTGCAGTTCAAGCTTGTGAAAAGCATGGAGGACCAGCGGCAGGAAATGGAAAAAACAATCGAAAAACTAAGGTAGGGGATCAGCCAAAGACCTACGTAGCTCCCTACGTAGGTCTTATTTATTATAGTACCGTCGGTACCACTCTACAAAGCGTTGTATGCCTTTATCCACCGGGGTATCCGGTTGATAGCCTGTAAGATGTTTCAACGCGGAGGTATCTGCCCAGGTGGCAGGAACATCTCCGGGTTGCATAGGCATTTTATGGAGAATGGCTTCTTTACCCAGGTTTTTTTCCAGCGCCCTGATAAAGTCCATGAGTTTAACCGGTTTGCTGTTTCCGATATTCAGAATCCGGTAGGGTGCGGAGGAGGTGGCGGGGTCGGGATTCACCGCATCCCACAGCTCCGAAGGCCCGGGAGGCAGGGACGAGACGGCAATCACTCCTTTCACAATATCGTCCACATAGGTGAAATCCCGTTCCATGTTACCGTAATTAAAAACATCGATGGGAGCTCCGGCCAGGATATTTTCAGTAAACAGAAAGAGGGCCATGTCGGGGCGGCCCCACGGTCCGTATACGGTAAAAAAACGCAAGCCCGTCGTCGGGATCCCGAACAGATAACTATAGGTATGCGCCATCATTTCATTGGATTTCTTGGTGGCGGCATAAAGACTTACGGGGTGATCAACGGAGCTATATTCGGAAAAGGGCATGGATTTGTTCAGCCCGTATACACTGGAGCTGCTGGCATATACCAGATGATCCACCGGGTGCCGGCGACAGGCTTCCAGCACCGATAAAAAACCGTAGATATTACTGTCAAGATATGCTTCCGGACGGGTCAGGGAATACCGCACGCCGGCCTGAGCGGCCAGGTGGATAACACGATCCGGCCTTTCCTGCTCAAAAAGGTGCATCACGACATCCCGTTCTTCCAGATTGATCCTGTAAAAACGATATCCGGGAAAGGATCGACTCTGCACTGGCTGTGTCCCGGAAAGAAGGTCCGGATCTATACCGGTTTCCCGTAAACGATCATATTTCAGACGGACGTCGTAATAGTCATTGACCTGATCCACTCCTACCACCTCCTCTCCCCGGGCCAGGAGTTGTTGAACCACGTGAAATCCTATGAATCCGGCTGTTCCGGTGACCAATACTTTCATGATGTATCAAATATAAAAAATAATCAGATGCCCAGTCTGTCGAGGATGGCATTTACGCACGCTTCTACGCTTTTTCCCGTAGTATCGATGGTCATCTCCGGATTTTCAGGTACTTCATACGGATCATCAATGCCCGTAAAGTGGGTGATCTCCCCTGCCCTTGCCCGGGCATACAGGTTCTTGACGTCGCGGCGTTCACATTCTTCCAGTGGCGTCGCAACATGTACCTCGAAAAAATTTTTACAGTTGTTCCTTACAAAATCACGCGATTCCTGATAGGGAGAAATAAAAGAAGCCACAACAGAGATGCCGTTTTTTTCAAGGATGCCGGCCAGGAAACCGATCCTTTTGATATGCCGGTCTCTCTCTTCACGGGTAAATCCCGTCCGGGGAAAAATGTTTCTTATGATATCCCCGTCAAGAAACTCTACCGGAATACTCTTTTCTTTGAACTTTTTCACCAGCTCTTTGGCAATGGTTGTTTTTCCGGCGCCTGAAAGACCCGTAAGCCAAACAACTACGGGCAGGTTATCCTTTGAACGCTTTTTCATATTTTTTGATTCTAACCATAAATTCCTAAAGTTCCGCTGTTATCCGTTCTTATCCTTTTAATCCCTGATGGACAAATTATCCAGGATTTCCCTGCATATAAATTCTGCTGTGTGGCCATCCCCATAAAATTCGGGAAACCGGAGGCCTTTCTTCAACCAGTATTTATTAAACCCATCCAGAATTTTTTGTTTGTCCGCATCTACCAGCAGAGCGGTTCCATTGTTTATCAGTTCCACCCATTCGGTCTCGGGCCTGAAAACCAGGCAGGCTTTATTAAAAAAATGAGATTCTTTTTGCACGCCTCCGGAATCGGTCATGATGATTCCTGCGGTTTTTTCCAGGAGTGTCATTTCAAGAAAAGAAACAGGAGGAATGATCTTCAGGTAGGGACTTTTCTTTATCTCTTCTGACAAGGATCCGTTTAAGGAAGCGAGCGATTTCTTCGCACGCGGATGTAAAGGAAGAACCAGCGGAATTTTGTAGATTTTTCCAATGGTCAGCAGCGCCTCGAATATGGCCGTCAGTCTTTCCGGGATGTCCGTATTGTTATCACGGTGAATGGTCACCAGAGCAAAGGCATTGTGCTTTACCCCCAGTTTTTTCAGCAGTTGTTTTTTTTGTTCAGCCAGTTTTCCGAAAAAGAGGCTGTTGTCATACATGATATCCCCCGAATGGTATATTTTAGGATTATTAATGTGATACGGGGGGGTGTTTTCAGGCATAAAGCCTTCCCGTATCAGGTTTTTGAAACCTGTAATTGTGGGCGAAAAAAGAAGAGTGGATACGTGGTCGCACATGATCCTGTTGATCTCTTCAGGCATATCTTTGTTAAAACTTCGCATACCTGCTTCAATGTGTACAACAGGAATGTGCATTTTTGCGGCTGCTATACTGCCAGCCAGGGTTGAGTTGGTGTCACCGTAGAGGATGACCGCGTCGGGCTGTATCTCATTGAGCATCTCTTCGATCCGGATAATCATGGTACCGGTCTGTGCGCCGTGTGATCCGGAGCCCGCCTTTAGGTTAATATCCGGTTTGGGGATCTTCAGCTCTTCAAAAAACACTTCAGAGAGGGTATGGTCGTAATGCTGGCCGGTGTGGACTACCACTTCCCTGATTTTTTTGGAAAAAGTACCTTTTATGGCTCTGCTGATGGCAGAGGCTTTGATGATCTGGGGCCGTGCGCCCACCAGATTAACCACCTTTAACATACACTATATATTAATGATATCAGGACATTACCGACATGTATCGGGCCTTTATTTTGCATAGTTGATGGCTCTTGTTTCCCTGATTACCGTTATTTTCACCTGTCCCGGATAAGTCATTTCATCCTGTATCTTACGAGCGATATTGTAAGAAAGTTTTTCAGTATCCTGGTCGGACACCTGGTCGGCACCAACGATAACCCTCAGTTCCCGGCCTGCCTGTATTGCATAGGTCTTGGTCACGCCCGGATATTCCAGGGCCAGTTCTTCCAGGTCTTTAAGTCTTTTGATATAGGATTCTACCACTTCCCTGCGGGCGCCCGGGCGGGCACCGGAGATGGCGTCACACACCTGCACGATAGGGGCCAGCAGTGTTGTCATCTCCACCTCGTCATGGTGAGAACCGATGGCATTGCATACTTCGGGATTTTCCTTGTATTTTTCAGCCAGTTTCATTCCCAGGATAGCATGCGGCAGTTCCGGCTCATCATCCGGCACTTTGCCTATGTCGTGCAATAATCCGGCGCGCTTGGCCAGTTTGGGGTTCAACCCCAGCTCAGAGGCCATGATCGCACACAGGTTGGCTACTTCTCTGGAGTGTTGCAGCAAGTTCTGACCGTAGGAAGAGCGGTATTTCATTTTTCCCACCAGGCGGATAAGTTCGGGATGCAGACCGTGGATGCCCAGGTCAATGGCTGTTCTCTTTCCCACCTCAATGATCTCTTCTTCGATCTGTTTGGAGGTTTTCTCCACCACTTCCTCGATCCTGGCCGGGTGGATCCGGCCGTCGGTTACCAATTGGTGCAGCGCCAGACGTGCGATTTCACGACGCACCGGATCAAAACAGGAAAGCAGGATCGCCTCCGGGGTATCATCCACGATGATCTCAACGCCGGTAGCTGCTTCCAGGGCTCTGATATTCCGTCCTTCACGGCCGATAATACGTCCTTTGATCTCGTCCGATTCAATATTAAACACCGTAACGGCATTTTCTATGGTTGTTTCGGACGCCACCCGCTGGATCGTCTGCACCACAATGCGCTTGGCTTCTTTGTTGGCGGTCATTTTAGCCTCATCTACGATCTCGTTGATGTACGACATGGCTTCCGTTTTGGCTTCATCTTTCAGGGAAGAGATCAATTGAGATTTGGCTTCTTCGGCCGAAAGGCCGGAGATTGCTTCCAGTTGTTCCACCTGGCGTTTATGCAACTTTGCCAGCTCTTCGTTCTTTTTCTCCACCAGGTGCAACTGGTTGGTGATGTTGGTTCTTATTAATTCGAGTTCTTTTTCTTTCCGTTGTGTTTCTTCATATTTCTGGTTCAGGGCTGTTTCTTTTTGTTTAAAACGCTGCTCAGCCGCGGCCAACTTGTTATTTCTTTCGTTGATAAACTTTTCATGTTCCGCCTTCAGTTGCAGGAACTTTTCTTTGGCCTGGAGGATTTTATCCTTTTTGATTACTTCGGCTTCCGTCCGGGCTTCCGAGAGTATTTTTCTTTGTTTTTGTTTCAGTGCTTTGGTAAAAAACGCATAAGCCAGCCCTATTCCCACCAGGAAGGCAGCTACGGTGACAATTTCAAACAATAGCAATGATACTTGTGTCAGTAAAATCATAATCAGTCAGTTTTAGTTTTTTTAACAAAAAAGCCCGCCAATTTCTATAATTCCGGTAAAACCCCAATTCGACATGGGTGGAGCTGCCATAAACATTCCGGCTTCCACTGCCTTCCGGAGAAGGACCCGGTTGCCCGGGCTGAGGCCTGTCGTACGGTTTACGAGCGTGACTCCAATTACAGTAGTGTTGAGTTTTCAGCGGAGTTATAGAAATTAAGCGGGCTAACTTAATTTTTTATATGTAAAAGAACGTGTATTACTTACTCAGATATTCTTCTAACTCTTTGTTCAGTTCCTGAATATCTTCCAGAATGGGAGATATATCGGCATTTTTTTCGCAATCAATCAATTTTACTACAAACTGCAGTGCCGCCATGGCCAAAAAATCCTGCGAATCCTTGTCAGCGTACCGCTGTTTATATTGCAGTACCTTTTCGTTGATCATTCTGGCAGCCCTGCGAATCTTCTCCTCATCCAACCGGTCAATCTTCAGCGGATAATATCTGTCAGTAACATTTACCCTTATTGTAAACTTATCTTCCATAACTCACACTCAACCTACTCCTTTAACTTTAACGGTTTAACAGGCCTAAACACCTGTCCAGATCCCGTACTATTAAATTTATCTTGTCTCTGGCTCCGTCGTGGCCCGTATCTACTCCCGAGATAGACTTCGCCAGCTTCAATGTTTCATATTTTGCTTCCAACTCCTTTAATTCCCTTTTCTTACTATTTATTTCCTCTTCCTTCTTTTTCAACTCTTCCCTTAAAGCATTGTTCTCAGTCGTATATCGCTGCAACAAGGTAATCATTTTTTTGATTTTCCCTCTCAGTTCTATCAATATTTCGTCTGCAGCCATAACGAAACTATTTTTATACAAAATTAATATTGCTGACGGAAATACAAAAAAAAAGAAGAAGGTATTTCCATTCGATGGCAATTAATTTTTAGTTTTGCGCTCTTAACTTGTTTATTATGCTGCGAAATATTCATATACGTTTCCTTCCGGTATTTTTTCTGTTGCTTGCCGGGCTATCCGGCATGGGACAAAAACCTGCTGTCCGGTTCAGTTCACCGGTACATTTCCCCATTTATCTCTCTTCCAATTTCGGGGAGATAAGGCCGGATCATTTTCATTCAGGCATTGATATTAAGACAAACGGCAGGACCGGGGAAAAGATCTATGCCATAGCAGATGGTTTTATCTCCAGGATAAAAGTTGCAGTATCAGGTTTTGGCAAGGCTGTTTATGTTACGCATCCCAATGGGTACACCTCGGTTTACTGTCATCTGAGCCGCTTTACGGACGACGTGACCGCTTATGTCATGCAGAAACAATACCGCCAGAAAAGTTATACCGTGGACTTCTCGCTGCCTGCTGGACTTTTCAGGGTTAACAAAGGACAATTGATTGGTTTTTCCGGGAATACCGGAAATTCCTTCGGCCCCCATTTGCATTTTGAGATCCGGGAAACCCGGAAAGAAGCTCCGGTCAACCCCCTGCTTTTTTCTTTTCCTGTAAAAGATACCATTGCCCCCCGGATATACAGGCTGTTTCTCTATCCTGAAAACCCTCTTACACTGATCAACAACCGGCATGGCAGATACATCGCAAGAACCCGGCTGGCCCGGGCCCGCCGGTACGTTATCCCGGATACGCTGGTGCATGTCACAGGCCCTTTTTCCCTGGGACTGGAAGCTCAGGACTATATGAACGGATCACACAACCGCTGCGGCATATATTCATTCAGGATGTTGCTGGACAATCAGGACTTTTTTTATTATACCATGGATGAGTTTACATATGATGAAACGAGATATATCAATAGTTATATTGATTACAGGGAAAAAGTGAAAAACAACAGAAATGTAATCCGGACGGTTATCCTACCCAATAACAGGCTTGACATCTACAGGAAGGTGGAGGACAAAGGGATCGTTTCCTTGTCTGATGACGGGATTCACCGCGTTGATTTTATTATTTCCGATATTCACGGGAACACTTCCCGTCTTCATTTTTATGTGGTAAAAACAGAAAGGCCCGTCACCCTGAAGTCCACTCCTCCTCCGGCGGGTTATCTTTCAAGGATGTATTGGGACCGGGACAATTATTATTCCTTTGACGGTTTTCGTCTTTTTATCCCCCGGCTTGCCTTATATGACACCCTGGACTTCAATATGCAGATCAAACCTGCCCTCCCCCGGTCTTTTTCCCCGGTATATGTGATTCAGGACCCCTATACACCGCTGCAGAAAAGATATACCGTATGGATTACCCCGGATTATTTTCCTCCGGGATACGGGGATAAATTACTTCTTGCAGAGGTGAGCAATCCCTCACACACGAGGCCCTACGGCGGCGAGTGGACCGGAAAAACGGTGAAAGGGGATCTGCTCAAATTCGGGCGTTATACGCTACTGATAGATACCGTTTCGCCCACGGTGTCCCCGGTCTTCAATCCGTCACTCAAAGACTTCGGGAAGCTGCGTTTTATTCGTTTTATCATCCGGGATAATCTGGCAGGAATTGCTTCCTATAACGGATATATTGACGGCAAATGGGTGCTTTTCGAATATGAGCCCAAGCGCAACCTGATCACCTATCGTTTTGATAAATTACGCCTTCGGCTCCAACGCAAACATCACCTGCGCCTGGAGGTTACGGACAAACGGAACAATCTCACGGTGTACGAGACGGATTTTTTCCGGTAAAACATCCTGAGAGTTTCCAGGGAGAAAAGTCGAAAAGTCAAAGAGTCAAAGAGTCGAAAAGTCAAAGAGTCGAAAAGTCAAAGAGTCTAGAAGTATAAGGGTCCAGGAGGTAAAGAATAAAAAGACATTGTTGATTTCGGTTTGTTGACCGGTTATTCCCAAAGTTTTTCGGGGTACACCCCGGCGGCAATCAGGTCTCTGATCTTTTTCTCCACCACCGGCTTATCCTCTTTATAGGTTACGCCAAACCATGCTTCCCGGCTGTGCAATACTTTCATCTTTATTTTCCCGCTGCGGATAAGCGTGGTCACGGGCAAGGGTATGAAAAATTCCGACTTGGGTTCGTTTCCGCGTTCCTGCAGGAACGTTGTGAATTGGCTTTTCAAAGCGGGAAAAATCTCCGGTTTGAAACACCAGAAATTCATAGATACGGGTTCATCCCCCTTAAACTCTATTTTTGAACCGTCGTCGAGCAGTGAAATGATCTTTCCGTTTTCCCGGTAGATCTTTGTATGTTCCGTAACCTCTTCCAGGTAATCGTCATCGTTGGTTTTGCATACACCGCGGGCCACCGATCCGTTCTCCGACAAGGTGTTGTCGAGCCGGTACCCTACCATGGCATATTCGTTGGGATCGGTATTGTGTGCCAGAAAATCTGCGGTTTGTCGGTAAGCGGAGGGGCCATAGAAATCGTCCCCATTGATCACGGCAAAGGGCTGATCTATTTTTGAGGCAGCCACCATTACAGCATGTCCGGTGCCCCAGGGTTTATTACGACCGGGCGGGACCGTGAAACCTTCCGGGATCATATCCAGTTCCTGGTGGACAAAATCAAACGGGATTCTTCCTTTCAGCCGGGGTTCGAAGAAGCTCCTGATGTCTTTCTCAATATCTTTTCTGATGACAAAGACAATCCTGCCGTATCCGGCGCGTATGGCATCATAGATGGAATAATCTATGATCGCTTCGCCTCCGGGGCCTACTTTGTCAATTTGTTTCAGGCCTCCGTAACGGCTGCCCATCCCTGCAGCCAACACTAAAAGAACAGGTTTCATGATTCCAGGTTTTTTTGTTTTTGGATACAACGTGCCAAAAGTAAAAAAAACCGGTACATTTTCGTATTTTTACAAAAATTTTAAAGATCTGCTTTGAAAAATCAGGAGACATATGCCATCGGGCTGATGTCGGGGACCTCTCTTGACGGTCTCGACCTGGTGCTGGCTGCTTTTACGGAGATTTCCGGCCGCTGGCGTTACTCCATCCTCAAGGCTGATACGCGAACTTATTCCAAAGCCTGGAAACGGAATCTTACCGCTGCGCCTGAGCTGTCCGGGGAAGCCCTGATCGCTTTGCATAAATCGTATGGGAAATACCTGGGAGAGCAGGTCCATGATTTTCTTAAGGGTACGGGTCTGAAACCCCGTTTGGTTGCTTCACACGGCCACACGGTATTTCATCAGCCTGATAAGGGACAGGTCTTTCAGCTTGGCGACGGCAATGTGCTGGCTGCCGTCACAGGATTGCCGGTGGTTTTTGACTTTCGTTCGCTGGATGTAGCCCTCGGAGGACAGGGGGCTCCTCTGGTACCGGCCGGCGACCGCTGGTTGTTTTCCGATTATACCTATTGCCTTAACCTGGGCGGGTTTGCCAACATATCCTACGAAACGGATCACGGCAGAATCGCCTTTGACCTGTGTCCCGCCAATCTGGCACAGGCCTACGTAATCCGGCCTGCCGGAAAAGAATATGACAAAGACGGTGAAACCGGACGAAAGGGTTCCGTGGATAACACGTTGCTGAAATGTCTGGACCGCCTGGACTATTACCGGCTTCCACCGCCCAAATCCCTGGGAAGGGAATGGCTGGAGTCTTCTTTTTATCCGTGCCTGGACCGCTCCACCGCCTCCATAAAGGATAAACTGCGTACCGTGTATGAGCATATAGCTACCCAGATAAGCCGGGTGATCCGGGACGACCCCTCTTCGAAAATGCTGGTGACCGGCGGTGGCGCACACAATATTTTCCTGATGGAATTGTTACAAAAGAAATGCCCTGTGGAGATCGTGGTTCCGGATGAGAGGATAACAGACTACAAAGAAGCGCTTATTTTTGCTTTTCTGGGGGTGTTGCGTATGGAAAACAGAACGAACTGCCTGGCTTCCGTTACAGGAGCCAAAAAGGATAGCAGCAGTGGAGTTATTGTATATTCCGATTAATAAATAAAAACTTATAAAATATGAAAAATTTTGTTGCTTATAATCCGGTTCAATTGCACTTTGGAAAAAATGTGACCGACCGTCTGGGAGCCGTAGCTTCCGAATACGGGAATAAAGTATTACTGGTTTATGGCCGGAACTCAGCCAAGAAATACGGTTATTATCAGCGTATTACCGGGGACCTGGCAAAAGCGAATCTGGAGATTACCGAATTCTCCGGCATACGTCCCAATCCGCTTGCTTCGGATGTGGACAGGGCGGTAGCTCTGGCCCGCGAGAAAGGCATAGAGGTGATCGTAGCCCTGGGAGGCGGGAGTGTCATCGACTCGGCCAAGATCATGTCCGTGTGCATCCCGGAGAACCTGAAAGCCTGGGATGTAATGACCGGCATGGCAAAGCCCACGAAAAACATTCCTCTCATCACAGTCTTAACCCTGGCGGCTACCGGTACGGAGATGAACGATGCTGCCGTGCTGCAGGATTTTGATGCCGGGGCAAAAAGAGGCTTAAAAAATCCGCTGAACTTCCCGAAACATTCTTTCCTGGATCCTTCTTTTACCGCCACGGTTTCAAGGGATTATACCGCCTATGGGATTGCAGACCTGATCGCACATTCGCTTGAAGCCTTTTTCGGGGACAGTGAAGTATCGCTGGTGGACAGTTTTGTAGCTGATATTATCAAGGATGCCATGCACTGGGCTCCCCTGGTTTTAGATGCTCCCGACAACTACGAATACCGTGCTAATATCATGCTGGATGCCACCTTCGCACTTAATGGCGTCACCTTATACGGGCGTACCATGGGGGATTGGGGCGTTCATGCCATAGGTCATGTACTCTCTCTGTTGTACGATATTCCACACGGTGCTACCCTGTCGATCGCCTACCCTGCCTGGCTCAAATTTATGAAAAAAAGAATCCCGGAAAGAATCTCAAAACTCGGAGAGCTGTTATTTGGCACCTCCAGTCCGGATGTAACCATAGATGAGCTTATAAAATTCTTCGTATTCATAAAATCACCGGTAAATCTTACGGATGTAAATATCGACAACTCTAAAAAAGCAGAGATCCTTAATCAGCTTATTAAGAACAGGGCCTCCGGAATGGTTCATTTTCTCAAAAAAGAAGATCTGGAGCAAATTGTCAATTACATGATGTAAAGAAAAAGCACCGGAGCGGCAGGATTCCTGTTTTCTTTTTTATTTTTGTGACTTTCATGGACGAAGGGCTCATGAGAGTATTTTAAAAGCATAAATTTTAACCAAGAACAATATGAAAAATTACATCAAAATTACTTTACTTTCCCTCCTACCCTTTTTGTTTGGAGCACATTCAGGCGACGCCTGTACAAACTTTCTTATCAGTCCGGGAGCTACCGTAGATGGTTCTGCCATGATCACCTATGCCGCTGACAGCCATTATTTATACGGTGAACTCTATTTCTGGCCCGCCAGGGATTATCCGGAAGGAAGTATGCTGGATGTTTACGAATGGGATACCGGTAAATTCCTGGGCAGGATCAACCAGGTGAGACATACTTATTCGGTGGTGGGAAATATGAACGAACACCAGGTAGCTATTGGAGAAACCACGTACGGCGGACAGGAAGAGCTGGTGGATACTACGGCTGTCGTGGATTATGGGAGTCTGATGTTCATAACCCTGCAGCGTGCCAAATCCGCCCGGGAAGCCATCAAAACCATGGCTGAGCTTGTGGCGCAGTACGGTTATTACAGTGAGGGGGAATCTTTTTCCATTTCCGACCCCAACGAAGTGTGGATTATGGAGATGATCGGAAAGGGACCCGGAAACACTGGCGCTGTCTGGGTAGCACGGAAAGTACCTGACGGATATATATGCGGACATGCCAACCAGGCCAGGATCACCACGTTTCCTCTTGAAGACGGAAAAATATCTATATCTTCCAAACACCTGGATAAGATTTTTGATCCAGGCATCACCACCGTCTATGCGGAAGATGTGATAAAGGTGGCCAGAAAACATAAATTTTTTAAGGGGAAAAACAAGGATTTCAGTTTTGCCGATGCCTATGCTCCGCTTAAGTTTGGCGGTGCCCGTTTCTGTGAAGCCCGGGTATGGTCCGGTTTCAACAAGGTGACTTCCGGCATGGATAAATATCTGCCTTATGCCATGGGAGAAGATTTTACCCACCGCATGCCTCTGTGGGTAAAACCCGACAGAAAACTGACGGTGCATGATGTTATGGAGATGATGCGGGATCATTTCGAAGGAACACCCATGGACATGACCCTGGATATAGGTGCCGGTCCTTTTGCCTGTCCTTACCGCTGGCGTCCGCTTACCTGGAAGGTGGACGGCAAGACGTACTTCAATGAACGGGCTGTCTCCACGCAGCAGACCGGTTTTTCTTTTGTAGCTCAAAGCCGCCGGTGGCTGCCCGACCCTCTCGGAGGAATCTTCTGGTTTGGAGTGGATGATACTTACTCGACGGTATATACACCTATGTATTGCGGCATCACTAAAGTACCGCATGAATTTGAAGAAGGCAACGGCAGTATGATGGAGTTCAACCCCGATGCTGCTTTCTGGGTGTTCAACCAGGTCTCTAATTTTGCTTACACGCGTTATAATGTGATCATTCCGGATATCCGGAAGGTGCAGCATGAGCTGGAGATGAAATATATCAATGAAGTAAAAGGCATAGATCTGGCTGCTTCCGAATTGTATGCCAAAGATCCGGCCATGGCCCGTAAATTCCTGACGGATTATTCCGTCCTGCAGGGAAGCAATACGGTGAAAGTATGGAAAAAATTGTATGCCTATCTCTTCACGAGATATATGGATGGGAACATCAAGGAAAAGGTTGATGTCCCCAAAGGATACCGTTTTCACAATCCCAAACTGAGCCAGCCCGGGTACGGAGAAGACTGGTACCGGAGGATTGTGGAAGATACCGGTAGCAAATTTATTTATAAATCTTCCGGTGAAGGACATTAAAAACGAGTTTGGAGCGTTGAGAGCAGGGTTGCTCCTGGTGTTGACCGTCTTTCTGGTAACGGCAGGGTGTCAGTATGCTCCCAAATGTCTTGAACCCTATGATGTATTCCTTCATGCACGCTTTGTAACCCTGGCCGGAACCCAGGAGAAAGACACGCTGCTGCTGAATGCGGATATTTACGGGACAGGCAGGGAAGACAGCCTTATCACCGCAGGGAAAGAGTCTTTCAGCAAGATAGACTTTCCCCCGGATCCCAACCGCGATTCCTGCAGTTTTGTCTTTCGTTATAACGGACTGTCCGATACCCTAGTGTTTTCTTATGAGAGATCTGTCAGACTCCTCTCCTATGAATGCGGTTTTATACAGGAATACAAGAACCTGAAGGTGGAACATACCATGCATTTGATCGATTCCGTTGCCGTGGTGGATACCTTGGTTTCCAACAAAGATGATGAGAATATTAAAATATATCTTTTCCGTCACTAGTCTGTTGATGGCTTTGCCTGCTTTCTCACAGGAGCAGGGGACGGAGGCCATGCGGTACGGCGGAGTTCGTTTCGGCGTGGACCTGGCCCCTTTTGCCGGCTATTTTCTCACCCCCCGGCAAAAAGGTGCGGCTTTTACCGTGGATGCCGAGTTCCGGGACGGATGGTTTGGCGTAATCCACGCCGGTTACCTCGACTTTACCAAGGAAGAAGCTGACTATACCTATCACAATGAAGGACGTTATCTGAAAATCGGGATAAACCACAATTTTGTTCCCCGGAAACCTGACGAGGATGATATCATTTTCTGGGGGTTGGGTCTTGCCACGGGTGTTTTTACTCATTCGGCCGATCCTGTGGTGATACGGAACGGATACTGGGGCGATTATGTGACCTCCGTAGGACCGGTAACCATGCACCCTTTCTGGGCAGAGATGACCGCCGGCATCCGTGTGGAGATGTTCAGGAACTTTTTCATGGGATGGAACGTGCGGGGCCGTTTTCTGCTGCAACTCCCCCAAAAAGTACCGGAACCTTACATTGTTCCGGGCTATGGCTATGCCGGAAAGAGTTTTTCCGTCGGTTTCAACTATACCCTTTCTTTCCGGATCCCTTATAAAATCAAAGTGATTGAGAAGAAAAAGAAGAAAACAGAGGCAGAGGAAACGGAAGAGAAATAATTTGTTTTCTGATCCCAGTTCTATTAATACCATATACTTCCGATCTCGTGGAAGGACATGAAGGTTAACCTCAGGGATCCGTTGGTAAAAAATCCTATATCATCGCGATCCGGTGAAAATGCAAATTCTTCGGAGTAGGAGTATATCCCTCCGTTGGCAAACACCTCGAGTTGTCCCTGATCAACCAGCATCCGGATTTTAATATGACCTCTTCTATCCGGTTGAAGAGGCTTCCCGAGAAGGGTCTGATGGCGAATGTCATACGTAATGGCTTTGTTGGCAACCTGAAAACGAAAGCTGTCGGCTTGGCATGCATTCAGATCAAAGTCAGCTGAAAGATCAAATGTTTTGCTGTGGACCTGCGATAACGGATTTATTCCCGGAACCAGCTCCATATCCTGCCAGGAAAGGGTTGAAATGTATAGTTTTTCTATTTCGCGTATGGGTGTTCGTGTAATGTGCATTTGTCCGTTGTGGGTTACCAATCCCAGCCGGACCGGGAAGGTGGCGTTCCTTTCCCACGGGGATTCCCCTATTCCGCCGTTCCAGTGATCCATCCAGGCGATCTGGATAATGCGTAGGTCATGGTTGGGAAGGTTGCCTGCCGGAAAGGTCTGGGCCGCATAAAAATCCGGTCCCACATCCATCACCAGCGTGTCCTGGCCGGGGTCTTTGACAAAGTGGATACCGTCAAACATCCCAACCAGGTAGCTTCCGTTGGCATCCTGCAGCACCCATTTCATTTGTTTGGGATTACCGTCTGCCGGCAATTCGTAGATATCCGGGCACTCGTACCCGAAAGCCACATTGGAGAGGGAGTCCCACCGGATCAGGTCGGCGGATCCGTAAAAGGTGGTGCCGTTTTCATAAAGTGCCATCACCCACTTGTGGGTTGGGGCATGCCAAATCACACAGGGATCGCGGGGATATGCATCCGGAGTGGGGTTGGCTACCGGATTGCCGGGATAGTTATGCCAGGAACGTCCGGTGTCATTACTCCAGGCCAGGCAGGTGCCTACGGCCGTGCCTGTGTAGATCGCAATGATGGCTTCCCCGACTGACCCGGTGATCCGGCGGGATGTTTCTCCCCGCACCACCACGGCGCTGCCCGAAAAAACCTGATCCCCGGACACATTGCGGACAGCTTCCGGGGGGAGGAAGGATTTTTGCGGAATGAGGGCAACCCCGCGGTCGGTCCAGTGCAGCAGGTCGGGGCTTGTAGCATAACCCCCGTGCCTGATTGCTTTGCCCCACTGGTAGATCATATGGTACATGCCCCCCTGGTACACCAGCCCGTTGATGTCGTTCATCCATCCGCTTTTCGGACTGAAGTGAAACTGACCCCGGTAGGGCTCCCGGTAATAAATGGTATCGGGATGGGGATCGTACTGGGCTGATCCTCCGAAATAAATAAAAACCAAAAGGATTGCCAACAGATTGAACTTTTTTCCGGACATATTCAGTCTTAACATAAAGTTGTTCATAACAGTCGAGAAGCAGTGTGTGTATTTGTCAGCAATTTACTAATTTTCGGCAACCAACTTTAATAAAATGCTACATTTTTTCAAACGGTTACTTATCTGCCCGGGGTTTCCGATCCTCCCGGTGGTAAAAACCCAAAAGGAAGTTATACCTCCTAACGTCGATTTTGGTGTTACGGGGTAATTTAAACGATGGTTTGTTATTCATGGATACCAGAAGGATGAAATATATCGGAGGTTTTTCCATAGCTTTTCAAAGTCATCGCAGAATATTATTTTTAAGTTTTCATCGTTGGAATAATATCTCTGCTGATCAGGTCAAATAATAAAATTCTTTACTCATGAAAAAATCATTCATTCTTTTGTTTGTCTTTGCCGCCCTCGTTTGGGTGAACGGTATCCCGGATGTCCTGGCTCAGGGTCCGGAAATGGCAGCTCCTGTCATTCATGATAATCATACGGTAACTTTCCGTCTCAGAATGCCGCATGCCGGCGAAGTGAAACTTTTTGGGGACTGGATGCCTTATCAGGGATTTGTCCCCGGGAATGTAGTTATGGACAGGGACAGCACAGGTACATGGAGCCATACCACCGATGTGATTGCACCCGGGTGGTACAACTATTTTTTTGTGGTTGATGGTGTTCGTGTCGTGGATCCTGGAAATCCTTTTGTGACACGGGACATTGCCAACCTTTCCAATGTGTTTGTTATTCCGGGTGGCCGGGCAGATCTTTACCGGGTGAATGATGTCCCGCACGGCACTGTAGCCCGGCGCTGGTACGATTCACCGGGAGTGGGCATGGACAGAAGGATGACCATATACACCCCGCCGGGGTATGAGGATTCGAAAGCCCATTATCCCGTGCTGTACCTGCTCCACGGTGCCGGAGGGGATGAAGAAGCCTGGGTGACCCTGGGACGTGCCGCACAGATCCTCGACAACCTTATTGCAAAGGGTGCCTGTAAACCGATGATCGTGGTGATGCCCAATGCCTATGTTACTATGGATGCTGCTCCGGGGGAAGGGAATGAGGGTTTTATCAAACCCCTCTTTATGGTTCCCGGAACCATGAACGGTAAATTTGAAGAAACTTTTACGGACATCATCCGGTTTGTGGAAAAGGAATACCGCGTTAAAGCCGAAAAATCCTCACGTGCCGTCGCAGGCTTGTCTATGGGAGGTTTTCACGCGATGCACATCTCCCGGTATTATCCCAATACTTTTGATTATGTGGGACTTTTTTCACCGGCTATTATGCCCCCGGATACCTCGCTTTCGCCGGTATACCGGAATATAGATGCTACCCTGAAAACCCAGATGGAAAACGGGATACAACTCTACTGGATAGGGATCGGAAAAACCGACTTCCTCTACAATGCTGTCACCAAATACCGGAAGACACTGGATGAAATGGGGTTTCCCTATGTATACCGGGAGAGTGACGGTGGACATATCTGGAAAAACTGGCGGATTTATCTCTCCGAATTTGTGCCCCGGTTGTTCAGCCAGGCCGGGTCGCTGCATTGAGTTTTTCCCAAAAAATCGCAGCACCAGGTATCCGGTCCCTCCGAGGAGGGAGGATCCGGTCAGGTAAAAGAAATCCGCCATCAGACCGTCGTTGCTCCGGAGTAAAAACGGTTTTTAAAGTGCAAATCCCCTGTTTGCAGGATAAGAAAAAAAAGTCTGTTTTGCCAAAAGATTTACTTTGTATTTTAACAATCTTTAACTTACAATAATCATGATCTGTTCGCAAGGAGTTTATTTTTGAATAAAATTAAATTGGGTACAATAATGAGAACCAGCGAATTTACCAGGGCGTTGATTCTGGGATTGTTTATAACGGCACTTGTGTTCAGGGCAGATGCCCAGCCGCCTGATTATGTCCGGAATGCGGTGAAAGCGGTAGAGATCATGCTCACCGGCGATGACAATACTGCGATAGAAACTTTTATGGACAAGGCAATGATCCCCGGTACGGTTGCCGACCGGGTTGCATTTGCTGAACGGCTGCGGGCCTTGCGCAGTGCGGTGCACGATCTCCGGGACGATATTTCGATTGAGGCCGAACCGGATGGTGTACGAATGATCCTGTCTGACGGTACGGTAGAGAAACAGATCAGAATCGTGATTTCGCAGAAGGGTATATCCGATATATATCTGTTGCCTCCCGAAAAACCGATGATACTGAACCGGGATAACCTTGCCGAAACGTTTGACACGCTTGAAGCCACAGGGATGGCCGGTGTGGTGTATGTCAGACTGAATGGAAAAATCATACTGAAACGGGCTTTTGGCATGGCCAATAAGGAATTGGAAATTCCCAATACGCTGAATACCGTGTTCGGGACGGGATCACGGCCGATTGATTATACGGTGGCGGCAATCATGTTGCTGGATCAGCAGGGGCGCATACGGTTGGATGACCCGGTGAGTAAATATTTCCATGATGTACCCGAGGACAAACAGGCCCTGACCATCCGGCATTTGATGACGGGTCAGTCCGGCCTTCCGGACTTCTTCCACACAAAAGATGACTGGGACCCTGATCTTGCCTGGGTGGACCGCGAAACGGCGGAGCGAAGGATCCTGTCACAGGAACTGCTTTTCCCTCCCGGAAGCAGCAGGAAACATTCACACGGAGCTTTTGTCCTGCTGGCTGCACTGATTGAGCATGTAACCGGAGAGACATACTATGGATTTATCCGCAGCCATTTTCTCGATCCGGCCGGCATGAGCAGGACCGGAGAATATGGGGAAAGCAGAGAACTTTCGTTAACCGACTTTGCGGAAGGCGGTGGCCCCCAGTTTGTCGGGTTGCCGAATATTCCACCAAACTGGGGCCCCACATCCTGGTTGATCAAAGGCAGCGGCGGCATGTATTCAACCCTGGGTGACCTGCTGAAATTTTACAATTACCTGCGCTCCGGGAAGGTGCTGGACGAAAAACATAACGAGTTATTTCGCAGGTCAACGGTGAATGTTGACGGGAGTGACCGCGGTTTTGAATTGTTCAGTGCGTATAATCCCCCGGATAATGAGGTCTATCTTTTTCTGAATAATCGCGGCGACGGGAGGATTGTAAGGCAATTGTTTCGTGCGCTGGAACGTATTGTGGAGCATGATGAATAACGGGGAAGGCGTTTTATGAAAATCCGGATTACCCCCCTACCCTTTGTGAATGCACAGCGTTCTTGTGGTTAAAAAGCCTGAAGTATCATAATATCAGTTGGGATAGAAGAGAGGTGGTCGCTGCGCTTACTGTCCCCGGTATTCGGTATTTTGTCCTTGTAGACCATTTTGACACTTATAAAGAAAAGGTATTGATTAGTTGCTCAATAATTTTATCCCCATCAATATCCGGAACTCCGGCATTTTTCCCGATTGATTTATAATCCGGTGAATCGGAATTTATTGATTCTATAAATTCCCTGATATCCGCTTCAATTGATGACGGTAATTTAATGCTGCTTTCGCCGGTTAACATGATCGCCAAGCGAATGATATCATTTTTATGTTTGCGTATGTTATGCTCATCAATCTGCTTACCTTTCTCTTTTCTGCTCCGTAAATCAAGAAAAGCTTTGGCCTTAAGGCAGATCAATGTTTCAATTCCCGCCAAATGCAATCCGTTTTCTTCATGGCTGTTTTCTATCGTGAAATGGTAATAATCATCATTCATCAAAATTGCAGAAAGGCTTGATAAATCCTCATCTACAGGGATTGGTGTCAAATTTGAGTCTTCGGCAAGGACCAATACATCAGGCTTTCTGGAAAATAGTTCTAACTGCTGGGGAAATTCTTTATTTCGGGGCGTAAAGAACCGGTAATATTTGCTCTCACCGGTGCTTTTCTGCCTGTTTTTATAGCCCCCATCCTTCACAAATTGCCAGAACTTTTTTACAAATTCGGAACTAAGCGCTTCCACTATCAGGAGAATATCCAAATCCTATGTGGCCCGGAAGGTTAAGCCCTCCCCGGATAAATGTTCATCGCTGGCTGCTCCGCCAATCAGGATATAATTGTCGGTATAGTTCTTAAAATAGTCCCTGAATATATCGATGCCTTTTACCATAAGCGCTCAATCATATTTTCCAGTTCCATTTCCACCCGCTCGTCTTTTTCTTCTCTTAATGTTAAATAAAGAGAAAGCGGATCAACCATTCTGTTTTCTGCCAGAATGCCTGGATCGTATTTCCAGACATCCAGATAGATTTCATACCCATCTGCCGGAACGATTTTAATTTGTTTCTTTTCTTTCAATAGTCCAAAATCCTTTGGGGCAATGGCAAAATACTTCTTGTTGTTTTCTGCCAGATTGGTATAATGCGCCAGGGCGGTGAATTTGGTATAATATGCTGCATCTGTCCGCGGTGGATATTCCAGATAATAAGTTTTTTTAATAGGATTTTGTAATACTGGCAATGCGCTTTGCCATAAATCTTTTCCCTTTTTAGTGAACCGAACTTTAACCTCTTTGTTTTCTATCGTTTTCGTAACTATTTCCTTTTCTACAAGCGCCTGAACTGCGCGTGTTACCGTTGCCTGTGTATAACCCAGTTTTTGGGCTACTGTTTTTAACGGAAATGACTCAATGTTTTCTTTTAGCAGATGATAAAACAAAATGCATTGCGCCGCCGGTAACAATTTTACATTTTTTGCCGGAACAGCATTCCTGAAATCTTTTAAATCAATGAGTAGCTGGGGAATGAACATCTGTTTTCCGGGAACGATAAAGGCAACCTGTTTTTGAATGAGCCGTTTGCGGTTATAGGGTTCCAGAAAAGGAAATACAAGTACCACCGGTTCATCCAATGTTTGTTCCACCATCTTCGTATGTTTTCGTAATTTATCGGCGGTTGCAGTTTCTCTGCCTTTGTGTTCCAGAAGAATAATATTTCTGTTCCATAACCGGGTTCTGTAGAAACCGTAAATTTGCCGCATAAACAAGGGAAATTTATTCTGCAGCGCCTTCTTCAGAGGTTTAATAACTATCTCGACGCCCAAAGTTTCTTTTAAATATTTTAGCGTTTCTTCCATTCCAAACTTATAATTACTCTACTTATGCACAATTATGCAGCTAATGTAATTGTGCAAATATAGCGTAATTATCTTGAAATGTAAAGAAATAATTTTTGTATTTACAAAATCGCTGTTGCTCGGGGGCATACTCATATGGTTCCCTCCGTTTCTTTTTCCAGCAGTTTGGTCACTCCCGCCTGCCAAGCTGATTCCATCATGGCGGCGGGCAAGCGACCAGCCGGTTAACCGGGCCATAGCAGATTTGCGTGAACTTGATACCGGAGAGATAACGATCCGGAGATTCCCCCTCTGCACCTTTGTGGCTGCTCAGCATTCTTTGTGGTTAGATACAATTTAGCCTATTGAGTCAGCCGCTTGTCTGCAAATTGATAGTGGATAGACAGGTGAGATACTACCCATCCTCAGAACCATCGCAATTACGAACCAGTGTTCTTATCAGGAAGAGCCGTATGAACTTAGCGAAGCGATCTCATGACCAAGGGGATTAATCGGGAGGTTCACGTACGGTTCACCGCCTGACCGGACGGGCAGGTGTGAGAGGTTTGGGGGTGAACTTAGCGCAGCAGTCTCATGAGCGTTAGCGAGTAAGTTCCCCCTTACCTACTCGATTTTTCTTAATATTAAGTAATTCTTTCCATGCTTTATCATATCTATCTCTGGTTTTTATATCAAATGATTGTTTGATTGCAATGTGTCCAAATATGTATAGTACAATAATAGATAGTGAAAGTATTGTCATTAAAAATAATTCTCGTTGAGGATGTATTGATGAAAGAAATTTAATCCAAGAAAGACCAAAACATAAAACACTTATCCCTAAAAACTGAGCAGTTATTGATAAAGAATATTTTCTTTTTTTAGGAAGAAGTTTCTCTTTTCGCAATTCCATCCAGTTTGATTGCCAATTAAGGCCTTTAACTTTAGGTTCAATTATAATTCTTATATAGGAACCAATTCTTGTAGTTGACTCCATTTTTGCTGAAACAAAAAACATTGAAGGAAAAATTATCAAAAAAGGGCTTAGAAATATTGCCCAATTATTATGTGTTAATCCGAATCCAATTAAAGTAGCAGTTACTGTAATTGAGAATATGAAAGCTTTCCCTGTCCAATCCGAATTGGATTGAATTTCAGCTTTTAATTCTTTGTATTCTTCTAATAATCCTTCCATATTTGTAGTTTAATATTTTCGTTAAAGAGAGATTATATATTGTTGGCAACGGTCCAGCATATATGGCCAGTGGCGGTTGTGAGAGAGACCATGATTTTATGAGGTGTAGTCGAAATAAAATCATGGGTCGAACACTCACCCTGACCGAAGCGTCAGGGTCACTTTCGACGCGGGTGAAATTCCACCGTTGGCTAAATGCGTTGTGGTGGTGCATTTTCAGCCTTGGCCCTGGTATGTCTGATCGTTTTTAGTGTGTCAGCTATAGCAAGTTGTTCTTCTTCAATGTCAAAGTCATTTTGTAGTCCGAGCCAGAATTTTGGTGAAGTCCCAAAATACGAACTCAATCGTAATGCGGTGTCTGCAGTAATTCTCCTTTTCCCTTTTATTATTTGCGAGATCCTGGTTTGCGGTATTCCCAGGTCTTTAGACAATCTGTATGCAGTTATGTTCATGGGGATCAAAAACTCATGTAAAAGGACTTCTCCCGGATGTATGTTTTTTAATCTTTTCATTTTTTTGTCTATTTATGGTAATCAATAATTTCAACTTTATGCGCATGGTTGTTTTTCCATATAAAAATTATTCTCCATTGGTCATTGATCCTGATGCTATAATAATTTTTAAACTTTCCTTTTAACTTTTCAAGTCTGTTCGAAGGTGGAATTTTAAGATCAACAATATTTTGGGAGTTATTAATCATTCTTAATTTTCTTCGGGCGACTACTTGAATTTCTAAAGAGAGATTTCTGCTTCTTTCTCCTTTCCATATTTTTTCAGTGTTTACTGATCCAAATGAAACAATCATACTGCTGCGCTACGTTACTAACGTTAAAGATAAGTATATTATTTTATTTTTCCAACAATTGGTTAATTTAAATGCTCCACAACGTTAGTATATGCAAAGTAGGTGGTTGCGGGCTTTACCTGTCAAACCATTGATAAGTCGAAGCGGGCTACGACCGTTGAATTTGCTACTATCACGTCTGTTTTATAAATATATTGTTATCATCAGTTTATTCTTAAAATGTATATCCAATACTTAAATATACCAGGTTATTCATTCCCCCGGGTAATACAAAACCATTATATCCGGCTCTAAAAACGAATCCATTTTTCACTGGTTTGAATCTATATCCAACATTTATATCAGGGAAAACAAATCCTAATATTCTTACCCCAAATCCTGTTTCTAATTTATGGTTACCTCTTCCAACTAGAAAATATCCTTTAATGGGATAAAAGACTGAATAACCTTTTTCTCCTGTTTCTACGGCAGTACTAAAAGTTAATCCGGTTTGCAATCCAAAATTTAAAATTCCATTCGCTTTTAAAAGTCTGTCATAAAGAATTGAATACAAATCAAGATCATTGTTAATGCTTAGTTCAAGCATAAATGCATTCTTTGAAATTTTATTTTCTAATGAGCCTTGTGGGAAACAACGTATTGAAATCATTAAGAAAATAATAATGGTTAAATGTCTTGAATAATTCTGTCTTCTCATATTATTTAATTTACAAGTGATTCTCAATGTAAATGTATCATTTATCCTGTCAGTTTACAATTCTATCAATTTATATACATAATCTTCTGAAATATTCAGAAATTCAAACTGACGCCGTTTGGACGGGACCGGGATGAAAGGTTGACCCCCTTCGGGGATCGGAGTCTGTTGTGTTGTGTGCCACCCCGTATCTGGGGTGGTTATTCATGTTCTGCCATTTCGTGGCAGGTTCAAAATGAGAAACCTTCTGCCCGGCTGAAACCGTTCAAACGGGCCCGACTGGCTGACTCCAGTCGGACAGGAAAGAATTCATTCTTTCGGGCAGGGCTGAAACCGGGGACCGTTCTTCAGAAGATTAAGCCTATTGGAGATGAGGGAATATTCAGCGTATTAAACATACCAATACCCCGGGGAGTGATTCCCTCAATTTATGGTCAGCCATGTACTGTTCCTCTGTTTATTTTATTTTAAATGGCACTCTCAGCGATACACTGAAATTTCTTCCCGGGTTGTAATATTTTAATGGTTTTAATGTGGAAAGGTGGTCAAAATATTGTGTGTCGAAAATATTGTTTACCATGACACCCAAATTCATAATTTGCCGACAGATGTGAAGATCTGTAGTAATACCAAGGTTTACAAGCGTATATCCGTTGGTTGATGTCTCGTATGGAGACGGATGTCCTTGTTTCAATGCAGTTAAGGCAGAAAGTTTGATGGATGGTTTTTTCAGAAAGCCGATTTTTTCACGTTCTGCTCTTATCTCATAACGAAATTTTTGAGCCGGAATAAATGGTAAATAATTTCCATCTCCCTGTTTCCCTGTCACGGAAGAATAGGTTCCCTGAACATGCAACCATGGCAATGATTCAGGATGAAAATGTATTCCTGCTTCTCCACCGTAAAGTTTTGCATTTGTTTGCGAGAATCTATAAATGCCTACACCTGCCGGGGTGGTATCATTGGTAGGTGAAATAAAAATATAATCATTAATTAAATTATAAAAACCAGCCAGATCAAAAGAAAGAAAATTTCCATGATAATGCATACTGAGGTCTGTTTCATATGAATTTTCCGGAGATAAATTTTCATTACCAATCTCATACCTGTTTCCATGCATTCCGTTTGAAGTAAGTTCGGATATATTTGGTACGCGGTATCCCTTTGCAAAATTAGCCCGTAACATAACTTTTCCGTTTATACTGTATGTAGCTCCAAAGGAACCGTTTAGGTTAGAAAACTCTTTCTTCACAGGGGCATGATAACCGCTTGTTCCTTCGGTTCCCAAAGCAAAAGTTTCCGTTTTAAACATATCGAATCTCAATCCCCCCTGCAATTTCAGCGTATTGAAAAAAGTATATTTTATCAATCCCAAAAAACCTATATTATTAATATTGGCATCCGGTAAAAACTGAGAGGTCCGGTCGTTAAGGTTTCTGTTATATTGCGACATTCCCTGAAAACCAACAATATATTCCGACTTATCACTGGAAGGAAAATACAATTTTGATTCATAGGTAATGGTATTCAGATTCATCTCAACAAAAGGAACATCAAGCGTAGTTTTGAGTTTTCTCAGTGCGTTTTGAAAGGCTACATTAATATTCCATTTGAATTTGCCTAAGTAAAGATTGTTTTGAGACGAAAGTAATTGGTGGTCCAAATCCTGATACCAAATTTCATTTTTCCGTCCACGCTCTGTTATCAAGGGCTTTACCGGCGGAACAGTCATCCCTAAGTTTTGTTTGAAATAGTCGTAGAAAAGTTTGAAAGTTCCTATCTTCCCTGTATATCCAGCATTTACACTGAAAGATGTTTCGTTAAAACGTGAATTCGGCACATAATGCCCTCCCCCCTGCAAATAATCGGCATGTGTTTTATTTCCAAAACGAATCCCACCAAAAAAATTTTTAGAAGCTCCTTTCAACCCGATACTATTGTTCATTCCAAGTGTATTGGTGTACAATTGCATACGGTAGTCTCCAAAGATTGTACCCACCGGGGCAGGCTTTTCTTTGATAAAATTAATCACGCCGCCTATTGCATCCGAACCATAGAGCAAAGAAGCCGGTCCCTTAATAATTTCAACTCTTTCCACATCATTGTCATCTATGCCTAACGGATGATTTTCACTGAATTGATAATTCTCAATACGAACCCCATTATTCAATACCAAAACGTCATTCATTGAAAGTCCTCGAATTACAGGTTTTGAAACCCCTGGACCTTTGGCTATCATATCGACACCCGGAACTTTCGTTAGTGATTCCATGAAATTGGGTGTTCCTGATAAAATCACATCCCTGCTCTTCAAAACGTCTATCTTTACAGCATTTTCATGTTGAGAACTCAAAAAGCCACCGGTAACCACTACTTCCTGCGATTGAATATTTGCTATTGTCAAGACAGCATCTACTGTATTTTCCGTTTGTGAAATTTCAATTGTTTTAATTTCGGTATTGTATCCGACATATGAGAATTGAATCTTTATTTTTCCGTTTGGAACATTGCTAATCAAATATTTCCCTGTCTGATTAGTCACGGTCCCTTTATTAAGTTCAGGCAAATAAACCGATGCTCCAACCAAGGGCTCATTCTTAGTATCGGTTACCTTACCTTCAATTTGATTTTGAGCATTTGCTTTTATGAAAAGAAACAACACAAAGAAAATTAAAACGATTTTCTTCATTTTATTACGATTTTAAAATTACAAATAAGTTTTTACATCATTTATGATGCTATTATCCTATCTGTAAAAACGGGAGATGCACGTAATAAAAATGAATACGCTGTGCTGTTATTAAAATATACAAAATGATAATTGCTATTTTGTATTATACAAAAAAGTTTTTTGTGTGTTTTTTCTACAGGCTGATCATCTGAGAAAGGTGATTGTTCAAAACCTGGAATGGGACATTTATTATGAAGTTTATGTAAATGCTTCTCAACCTTTGCTGTACAGTGAAAGTGGTCATGATGGTGAAAAAGTCCATCTAAAAGCTGAACTGTCACCGGTGTCATAATAATGAACACCAATGTCAATGCAATAATATTTTTAAACTTTTTTGTCATGCAACTTCCCTGCCGTTTGTATGACTTTCAACGCACCATAACGGTTAAGTATATGACCGATAGGATTGGATTTGGATTTTTTCTCAGGCAGCGAATATAGCCAAAAAAAATGTAACTCTGTAAAAATTTATTTCACAAAGAACAGGTTGGCGTAGCCGGGTTATTTCTTTCCTCCTTCGTCGATGGGGGTTCCGTGTTCCAGCAGATATTGTTCGGCTTCGACCGACCAGAGGCCATGGTGTGCTTTTGTGATCTCAGCCAGCCGGGCAAAAAGCGGATCGTTTTTTCCTTTTTCTTCGAAATCGTCAATGGCAGTCAGTGGCATGCTCAGATGGGTGTAAATCAGTTTTTTGCCACCCGGGATATGAGGCAGGTTGAGGGTTGTTTCAATGACCGCATCCAATCCGCCGATATGGGTTACCAGTCCGGAAGGATCCAGTCCTTTTGAGAATAAGTCGAGGGCTTCGATCATATCTTCGTTGTTTCCACCACTGGTACCGGTAATATGCGTGGAAGCATAATGAACATTGTAAAAATTCAGGGGTGCTTTGAAGCCCGGGTCGGTAGGGCCGGCGAAAAAGTTCAGGCAACCGTCCCTGGTCAGAAGGCTGTCTCCCTGTTCTATCACGACAGCTACCGGGGCAAAAATGAAAACATCGTTATAGCCTTCGCCTCCGGCCAGTTTCTTCAGATAAGTTACCGGATCTTCCAGAGCAGCAGTATTCACATAATGAAGGGTCACACCGTGTTTCCGGGCTGTTTCGGGAGAATACAACCGGGAAGCCCGGTCCAGGCGTTCCTGGTCGATATCGGTCACTACCAGCAGACGGGGTGTACGGTCGGAGAAAATGGCATAATTGATGGCCGCCAGGCCCATGGGACCTGCAGCGGCAAGAAGGGCCAGGTTGCCTCCTTTCTTTATACCCATGAGATGTTCATAACTGCCGGGACGCGTGTGATAACTGGCGTGAAAAGCACCGATCACACAGGACATGGGTTCTGAAAGGGATGCCGGGAAAAACCCTTCGCCATGGTAAGGCAACAGACAGTTCATCTCCATCACCTCATGGGGGATCAGCACATAGGTGGCATCACCACCGATGTAACGGTACGAATACCCGGGTGCATCCAGGCTGCCTTTGTAGTTTAACGCCGGTTGAATAGAGAATTTTTGTCCGGGCCGGTAGCGATCCTGCCATTTCTTGCCTACCTCAAGAATCACCCCGCTGAACTCATGACCGATGATCGTGGGATGTTCATGCACGTCATTCGGAATGCGCTTGTGGGCAGCACCCTGCTTGGCGGCTTTGTAGGAGGACATGCAGATACTGTCGGAGACAACTTTGGCGAGGATCTCATCCTCTTTCATTTGGGGAAGTTCAAATTCTTCCAGTCTCAGATCTTCTTTTCCGTAGATTCTTACCGCTTTGGTTTTCATAATATTTATTTACTTGTTATATAGTTGTCATACAATAGTCATTCGATGGTCATTCAGTAGTCATTCAGTGGTCATACGATAGTCATTCAGTAGTCATTCAGTAGTATCAAGCATTCAAGCATTTATGCATTGTAATTAAATAGTAATTAGCGGCTAACGCCGCGAAATTTGCTCCCTTTGGTCGCGTAATTAAGTTGTCATTCGGTAGTCATTCAGTGGTCATTCAGTTATCATTCAATGGTCATACAATAGTCTTTCAAAATTTTACATTTTACATTCAATATTTATTCAAAATTACTCTGCCTTCTGCCTTTTTTTGTAGTCATTCAATAGTTTCACGAATTTATGTATTCAAGCATTGATTCTTTGCGGTTCTCTGCGCTGCTCAGCGGTTCTTTGCGTGATAGCTTTATCACTCTGTTGTCCTGGTTGTTACGCAAAGTTTCGCAAAGATTCCGCAAAGGTACGCAGAGGGTGGAAATTAGCTCCCTGCGGTCGCGAAATTAGTTCGGGCTAACGCCCTCACGTAATTAAGTTGTCATTCAGTAGTCATTCGGTGGTCATACAATAGTCATTCAGTAGTCATTCATTCGTTTCAAGCATTTAAGCATTTATGCATTGTAATTAAATAGTAATTAGCGGCTAATGCCGCGAAATTTGCTCCCTTTGTTCATCGTAGCCTGATCACTGCGTGATTCGCCGGCTGACGGATCGCATCTAAGGCGAAGGTGAGCTTCGGTCGCGTAATTAAGTTGTCATACAATAGTCATACAATAGTCATTCAGTAGTCATACGATAGTCATTCAATGGTCATTCAGTAGTCATACGATAGTCATTCAGTGGTCATTCGGTAGTCATTCAATTGTCATTTTATTGTTCCTGCCCCCTCGATACCCCCCTGCGGGAGGCAGGTAGCTGACGCTTCGCTCCAGCCACCCGGGGACCTGGAACTTTGGCGTGCAAAGAATCCTTACCTATTTCAACATAACCTGACCTCCCGTTACCGGCAGGGCCTGGCCTGTTTCATACTCCTGGTCGATAAGATATTTTACGGCTTTATAGACATCTTCCACCAGGCATCCCCTTTTCATAGGAACCCTGTTCTCATAATGTTTTCTCACATCCTCTATGTTTTGGGCCCCGGGGACTTTTCCTGCTCTTAGGTATTGCACAAACAGTCCTTTTTCAGGGTCGGACCACAACGGGCCGTCAAAGAAATTGCCGGGACAGACGGCATTCACCTTGATATTATCCTTTACCAGCTCCAGGGCAAAAGACTGGATCAGTCCGATGCTGCCAAATTTGCTGCCGGCATAGGCAAAGTTCCGGTTACTGCCCTGCAGTCCCGATTTTGAATTGATCTGGATGATATCCATAAAATACCCGGGGCGGTATTCATGCTGGGTTTTCATCACGCGAGAGGCATATTTTGTCCCCAGGTACAAACCTTTATAATTGACCTTGGTCACAAAGTCAAAGGCTTCCTCCTCCAGCGTTTCCAGCCCGCCGGCTTTCAGTACGCCGGCATTGCTGATAAACAAGTCCAGCCCGCCGAAAGCGAAAACCGTTTGCCGGATCATTTGATCGATGGAATTACTATCGGTTACATCCACCGACAGAAATATTAACCCGGGATTTTGAGTTTTTTTGATCAGTTCGTTGACTGTTTTTTCTCCTGCTTCCCCGTTGATGTCCGCCACTACCACACAAGCTCCTTCTGTGGCAAAATGTTCTGCCAGGCCCTTTCCGAAACCCTGCGCTGCCCCGGTGATCACCACGATCTTATCTTTCATCCCGCCTTCATTTTTTCCCGGGACCTTGCCGGATACATCCCCCTGCAAGGCTTCGTTCACTTCTGAGAAACGGATTCCGACAGCCAGTAAACCGACATTTTTCAGCATGATAAGCCGGCACCCTTTCCGGATAATCCCGAGGATATCCCGTATGATTTCTTCGTTGTGCTGCCCTTCCGGGTCCAGCCAGGAAACATCCGGTCCCTGCCAGGATTTTTTCCACTGCTCAAATGCTTCTTTATCAGAGGAACCTTTTAACAGGTCTTCGTTACGGTCAAGTCTCAGTATCCATGGCTTGCGGTCTGAAAGAGAGACCCTGACGGCGGGCAATATTTCATACGCCAGGTTATATTCTATTGTTTTTTCCATCGTCCTGACTTTATTTGATTGTTAGAAAATAGCCGATGACGGCTTCTCCCAGTTCGACAAAATCCTCTCTTTTTGCAGTATTGCAGGTTCCGTTGCAGGAACAATAACCTGTTTCTCCGCGGGCTGTAAGATACTGATGGGCAGCGACTACACAGGATGATTTCCAGGATATTCTTTGGAGGCTTTCTGACAGGGGAATCCTGTTACGACAGGAAACTTTCAATGGAATCATTTCCGGGGTATTGTGTTCGGTGCCAAACAGGACCAGAAAGCCCCTGTTGAAGAGATATTCTGCGTATTCTGCAAGCGTTGAGCATTGGTTTCTGCCCGGGATGAATTCCACGGCATGTATACCCATCATCTCCAGTTTAACCGCCAGTTTTTCCACGGGGGACTCAAAATCTGTAATCTCTCCTTTTTGATTGTCCAGGAGTACCGGATAACAGGGTATCCCCCGCGATTGCAGAATAAAATCCCGTAAGACAGATACCGGAAGAAACGCATCCGGGTCTTCGGGGATGAAAGCAGGGCCTCCCTTTTTTAATAACCTGCTTCGTATTTCATTCTCCAGTTTAACTGTATCACCGGGGTGGGCGACAGGAGGTTGTCCGTTAAAGAGGCGGGTATAGATGTCCGTTTGTTTTTTCGGATCAGGATCTTTCCTGCTTACGGCCAGCCGGATGGCCTTGGCGACATGCCTTTCCCGGACCAGCTCCCGGGCCAGGTCATTTTTTATTTCTTCGAAAGACAGCTGCAGGTCCGGGAAGGTCTTCTCAAAATGGCGATTCACTTTATCCACCATCCGGCGAACCTGCTCGTTGCTCCGGGCCACCAGATCCCCCAGAAAATTTTCTTTTCCACAAGGGGGAATATAAGGAAAGCGCAAGCCTTTTCCACTGAAATAGGTGCGTCCAGGGTTATCCGGATCATTGACCCGTATGCCGTTTTGCTGCTCTTCTTCCAGCAACCCGATAAACTCTATATTAAACAGGGGAAAAACATGGTTTTCAAGCCCCAGCCTGTAAAAATCATCATACCCTTTCACCGTATTAAAATCATTGATTCCCAGAACTTGTACTTTGTCTTCCACAGCCATGCGGAAAGGTTGCTCCAGGCTGGAGAAAGCGCTGAAAGAAAAAGGAGTATGAATATGCGCATTGACGTTCAATGCCTTACCGGTACGGTATGCCCTCAGTTCACCGGGTGCCGGGAAGTCTCTGAATGTCAGGATGGGTGTATTAGTATTCATGATTTTTGGTTCTGCGTTTATATGAGCATTAAAAAGATGTTTTAAATATGTATTTAAATAGGTATTTAAATAGGTATTTAAATATTTATTTAAATAAA
>JANTHB010000021.1 GCA_024762655.1 Bacteroidales bacterium | reverse complement strand
ATCCCCTTTCACTTTCTCCGTAAACTCCCTGCTGGCTTCCGGATCAATGATCGGATCTTCCGAGCCGTGGATCACCAGAACAGGCACATTCACCCTGCCACCCTGCGTATAAAGTAGCTTTCCGGTATCATAGATTTCAAAAAACAGTTTCAGGGAAATCAGGTCATGGTTTAACGGGTCTTCTACATATTTTTTCACCTCTTCTTTATCATGAGAAAGACCGGCGGCATCCAGTTTGGTATGCAGGGTCAGGCTGGGGAACAATAACATCACACCCCGTAATATCCCTTTGATAAATCCTGGCAGATCACGTTTTGCACGCAACCATGGGGCGGTTGCAATAACACCGTTCATATTAAGTTGTCTTCGTACAGCATATCCCAACACCAGGTTTCCTCCCATACTATGCCCGTACAGAAAGAGGGGCACTTCCGGAAAATATTCCCGGGCCCGTTGGACCAGCACGTCAATATCCTGCATGAGTCTCAGGTAAGAAGGGGTGTGTCCCCGTTTCCCTTCAGACCGGCCATGACCACGAAGGTCAAAGGTAACCACTGCAACTCCTTTCTCAACAAAACGGGCAGCCCACGGTTCATAACGGGAAGCATGCTCCCCATGTCCGTGTACCAGGCATATTACCGCTTTCACCAATGCTTCAGGAGCCCAGTATTGCCCGAAAAGATTCAGCTTGTCAACACTTTTTAACGTAAATTCTTTATGGTTCATCCTGCTATTTTTTTTGTTTTATCTTGTCCGGTACTATTTTTGATTTTAACTTTGAAAATCAATCATTAAAATTAAGAAAATGCAACAAGTAATACAAATCAATACGCGTGATCACAACGGCCTGTATGACATCACCTCCGAGGTAAAAAGGGTCGTGGCTGCCAGCCAGGTAAGGAATGGTCTGGTCAATGTATATGCCCAGGGAGCTACCGCAGCCATCATGATCCAGGAAAACTGGGATACATCCGTTCAGAACGATGTTATTACCTTGCTTCATAAACTGATCCCTGCCGGGGTATGGGAACATGACCGCCAGGACAACAACGGCGACGCTCATCTGAAAGCCGGACTGGTAGGCCCCCAGGAAACCATCCCTGTTATCAACGGGGAACTGGGACTTTCCACCTGGCAAAATATCTTTTTCTGCGAATTTGACGGACCCAGAACTCAACGAAATATTATGATAACCGTTATGAAGGACGAATAAAGAAATTACTTAAACAAAATTTACGTATGTTTGTTAAATGACAACAGCAGGGATCATGAATGAAAAGAAAATAATCTTTAATCAATAATGAGTCGACTCTAAAAAGGTAGATTTTTGTCAAAATCAAGGCGGAAAGAATTTTTTACCGCAGTTAACTTATTGTTAATGAGGATTGAAAAATTCTGGCAACGCAGAGGTTGGCAACAAAGAACCTTTTTAGACCGAACTCAATAATATTTTATCAAAATGAAACGGATAAATTTTTTTTTATTAGTAGCAGTTTTGGTGCTTTTCCCCTTTGTTTCAAAGGGACAAAACACAAAAAAAGATTTTTTTGGGATGTGGACCCTTAAGACCGACAACGGAGGTGTCGGCTGGCTGAATGTAAATGATAAGAAAGGTTTCCTCGATGCTGAGTTACTTTGGATCGGGGGCAGTGTACTGCCGGTGTCGGATGTATACTTTATGGATAATAATACCTTGGCGGTTACCCGAACACATACCCTTGCAAAACCCTTAAAAGACAATAATATCAGAAAGTTTATCATAACACAAACATTCAGATTTAAGCGGGATGGCGACAAATTAAAAGGCGTTGAAACGGTACCGGCCAGAGATGGTATGAGCATTATCAAAACCAGGTTCACAGGCTGGAGGCTGCCCCCCGTCCCTCCTGCTCCGGATCTGTCAAAAGTAAAGTATGGCAAACCTGTTACACTTTTCAACGGCAAAAACCTGGACGGTTGGGAGTTGGTTGAACCTACACGGGTAAATGGATTTAAGGTGATCGATGGCGTACTGGTAAACGATCCCGTACAGAAAGGAGGAAAACACATCAGTTACGGGAACCTTCGCACCAAAAAAGAATTTAAAGACTTTAACCTGAAGTTAGAGGTAAACGTTCCCAAACATAGTAACAGCGGCGTCTATTTGCGCGGGATGTACGAGATCCAGGTGCTGGATTCCTATGGCAAAGAACCGGATTCTCACAATATGGGAGCCGTTTACAGTCGGATAACCCCAGGTATGTCCGCCGAAAAACCCGCCGGAGAATGGCAAACATTAAATATTACGCTCTGTGACCGGCATGTAACCGTAATTTTAAATGGGAAAAAAATTATCGACAACCAGCCCGTTTACGGACCAACCGGCGGGGCCATTATCGCCGACGTATTTAAACCTGGCCCCATTTTCCTGCAAGGGGACCACGGAAAAGTCATGTACCGCAACATTGTGCTTACCCCGATTATTAAATAGCATAATCCTCATAACAACCCGAAAAAAGCAGGGGTGCGGAATTTCGTGTTCCTGCTTTTATTTTATCCCACTGATATTCATCCTTTTGACACTCTTTTTGATCTGCCGGTTTATAGCATATTAAAAGAAAATTATGCATATTTTTTTGTAACTTTATTGGTAACTTTATTGGTAACTTTATTTGTTTATAAAACCGGGATCATGAACCAGATATTAAAAATAGGAGTTTTTCTATTGATCCAGGTGTTTACCGCAACATCCTGTAACTCTCAAAACCGTACAAAAATGAACGGACAAAGTCACACCATGCATAACAGACAGCCTGTTGTAGCCGGAAGTTTTTATCCTTCCGACCCATCTGAGCTGAAAGCCATGTTAAAGGGTTTCTTTGACAAGGCTCCGATGGCAGAACACTCCGGGACAATCGTTGCCCTGATTTCACCGCATGCCGGCTATGTCTTTTCCGGGCAGGTGGCGGCAGCTTCTTATAAACAACTTGACCGGGATCGTCATTTTGACCATATTTTTCTCATCGGTCCCAGTCATTATGTCCGGCTGAACGGGGCTTCCATTTACAATATCGGCAATTATGAGACCCCCCTGGGAGAAATAAAAGTTGATACGACCCTGGCCTCCCAACTGATCGAAGACCATTCCTTTTTTGAATTTTATCCTGCTGCCCACAGTCAGGAGCATTCACTGGAGGTGCAACTGCCCTTTTTGCAATATTGGCTGAAAGAAGATTTCCGGATTGTTCCCATTGTTATCGGGTCGCAGGATCCTGCCATGGCGAAGAAAATTGCCAAAGCTCTGAAACCTTATTTCAAACCGGAGAACCTTTTTGTCATAAGTACCGACCTGTCTCATTACCCCACGTATGAACATGCCAGAATTGCAGATGAGCATACGCTTGAGGCCGTTGTGAGCGGGGAGCCCAAACGGTTGTTACATGCCCTGCGCGAGAATGAGGAACGGGGCTATCCCAACCTGCTCACCAGCATGTGCGGTTGGCCCGGAGTACTCACGCTTCTGGACATTACCGAAGGAAGAAAAGACATTCACTATCACAAGATTTTGTATATGAACTCGGGGGACACGCAATACGGCGATCACAGCCGTGTGGTAGGATACGGATCGGTCATGGTAACACAGGATACGTCCGGAGAACCCGACCCCAAAGATTATCTGTCGCGCGAAGATAAAATAAATCTGTTAAGGATAGCCCGGCAGACCCTGGAGGAGAAGATAAAGCATCGCCGGCTGCCGGACATTGATACCACCGGTTTTTCAAAAACACTGCTGGAGCCGGCAGGAGCTTTTGTCACTCTGCACACGCCCGCCGGCCAGCTCCGCGGATGTATCGGCCGCTTCCAGCCCGGCGAACCCCTCTACCTGGTGGTACGGGATATGGCCGTAGCCGCAGCACTGCAGGACTATCGCTTCCCTCCTGTTACACCGGAGGAAGTGGATGACCTGGATATTGAAATCTCCGTACTGACCCCGCTGAAACGTATCCACTCCATTGACGAGTTTAAACTCGGAAGAGACGGCATTTATATGATCAAGAACGGCCGGTCCGGCACCTTCCTGCCACAGGTAGCCGACGACACTCACTGGAACAAAGAGGATTTTCTGGGCCATTGTGCCCGCGATAAGGCCGGTATCGGATGGGACGGGTGGAAAGATGCCGAACTGTACACCTATCAGGCAATCGTTTTCTCGGAGAAAGAAATGATGAAAAAATAAAAGATCCTCCTTCTTTTATTAACTTTAAGGGTTCCTTAACCTTTCGGCCATGACGGGTACTTATCATATATGGCCTGTTACGATCGGGCTGATCGTTACTTATATCTTCAGTCTGGCGGCCATGCGTCTGGGTATTTACAAGCTGGGCACCCACCGGCGTTTCTGGAATGTACTGCTACTGCTCAATTTTCTTACCACCGCCCTGATCGGCATGTTACTGACCGTTCAGGTAAACTATAAGTTTCCCCTGGCCGGAGAAGACACCTGGATGCTCATCCATGTAGATACCGGTATAGCCATGACGGTTATCGGTATTTTTCATCTGGGATGGCATCTTTGGTTTTATGCCGCTCTTTTCCACCGGAAGAAAAGAAATCACAAAAAAACAACTGTGACGAAAAGGGTTGCCGGACAAGCAGAAAAAACAGAACTATCCGCACAAGACATAAAACCCGAAAAAGCAGATGTGCTCCCGGTGCTGTCATTGGGATTTACGGCCATGATCACCCAACTTGTCTTACTGAGGGCGTTTGTCTCGGTTTTTCAGGGCAACGAGTTGGTCCTCGGCATTATCCTGGGTAACTGGATGCTTCTGACAGGCCTGGGAGCCCGCCTGGGACGGGCAGCTCCCGCGATGAAAGCCCCCGGGAATTTTCTTTTCTCCGGCCTTTTCTGGCTGGGCAGTTTACCGGTCATCACTCTTTTCCTGCTTTTCTTCCTGAAAAACATCATCTTCATCCCCGGTTCCCTTACCGGATTGTTTGCTGTTTTTCTCTCTTCACTGGTGTTGCTATTTCCGTTCTGCTTCCTTGCCGGTTACGCATTTTCTTTTTATACCTGGCACCTCTCAGGAAAATATACAGCCAACCTTACCGGTCGCACCTATTCATGGGAAGCTTTCGGCAGTCTGACCGGGGGCTTTCTCTTCAGTTTTATGCTTGTATTCCTGCTAAAACCCTTCCAAACGCTGGGCGTTGTTCTGCTGGCAGATATCCTGGTAGCAGGCATCCTGATAAAAAGAAAACAAAAGCTCCCGAAGGCCATTCCATGGCTGGGACTGACTTTCCTTCTGGCAATAGGAATATATGTTTTCCCCGTTGACCGTTTCTCCCTCGGGTTTCTTTATCCCAACCAAAAAATCCTGGCCCACAAAGAAACCCCTTTTGGCAGTCTGGTTGTCAGTAAAACAGGCGACCAGACAAACTTGTACGAAAACCACGTGCTGGTGGCAAACACGCTGAACCCCATGGAAAATGAAGAAGACGTACATTATGCCATGCTTCAACGTGAAAAACCGCAGAAAGTATTGCTGATATCCGGCGGTATTTCCGGAACACTGGATGAAATCCTGAAGTATCCCGTACAACGGATTGACTATATAGAGATCAATCCGTGGATGATCCGGCTGGCAAGAAAATATTTTCCTTTCCCGGAGAATCCGAAGGTCCATGTCATCATCCGGGATGCACGCAGGTATGTCCCGGAAAGTAAGGAAAAATACGATGTAGTACTGG
The DNA here is from genome assembly GCA_024762655.1 of Bacteroidales bacterium. GTDB lineage: Bacteria > Bacteroidota > Bacteroidia > Bacteroidales > VadinHA17 > DRPN01. The sequence continues at coordinate 39,220 of JANTHB010000021.1, read as the reverse complement.
TCAATGTACCTCCACCGCTGACCGCACAGTTAAACCGGTATTATACGGTTGATTTTTTCCGTGCCCTGAAGAACATCCTTACGCCACGCGGCATTATCTCGCTGCGCCTGCCGGCATCACCCAACTATCTCGGAAAACAGGAAACTGATATCACCGGGCTTCTTTACACTTCTTTGAAAAAAATCTTTCCATATGTGTTGATCGTTCCGGGAGAAAAAAATTATTTTCTGGCCTCCGGAAAACCGTTGAGCCTGAAAATTGCCGGTCTGGTACAACAAAGAGGCATCCAAAACAAATATGTATCCCCCTATTATATTCAGGATGACTTATTGCAGATGCGCAACGAACAGATCATGGCCCAGTTGCCTCCGTCAAAAAAACCAAACACCGATATGAATCCGGAGGCTTACTTCCATCAGATATCCTTGTGGCTGAGCTATTTTCGTTTCAAGACCCAACTTTTATTTATCGCCCTGGGGTTGCTCTTTTTGATTCTGATCTTGCGTTCACCCCCGGTTTCCATCGGGATATTTGCAGGAGGGCTGGCTGCTTCTTCCGTCGAGGTGTTGCTGTTGTTTGCTTTTCAGATCGTCTATGGGTATGTTTACCTGATGACCGGCGTGATCATCACCGTGTTTATGGCAGGTATTGCCATGGGCGCTCTCTCCGAAAAATATTTTTCGAATCTTACCCCGCTGAAAAACTTCATTCGCATCGAGCTTCTTCTGGGAGGGGGAGCGTTGTTTCTGCCCCTGCTGGTGATCCTGCTGAAACCGCTTGCAAAACTTCCTCTCCTGGGACAACTTATACTGATTACCTACACTTTTATTTTTTCTTTTCTGGTAGGACGGTTGTTTAATCTGGGCAGCCGGACACGAAAGGGAAACGTTTCTTATATCTCTTCATCTCTTTACAGCGCCGATCTGGCCGGCGGTGCCCTGGGAGCGCTGGCCGTCTCCACCATCCTGCTACCGCTGACCGGCATCACAGGAACAGCCCTGATCACAGCCGGAGCCTGCCTGGCGGCGGCAGGCTATCTGACGGTAACAGTTAAAAACAGGTGACCCCGCTTTTTTCCCCCCGGGAGAAGAAAATAAGTGTGGAAACGTGAGTATAACAAACCTGTTTTTTTTATAACTTGTGGACAATGTGAGAGGACAACCAATATCAGAGGAAGGAGGGTCTTGCGATGGGAACAAAAGGAAAAAAGATAAGCAAAAGGGATTTTATTAAACTCAGTCTGACCGGCGCCGGAGGTCTTTTATATAGATCAGGAGGATTGGCCATTAAACCGTTTCTGCCGAAAGAGGATGCGAAACTTTGGAAATGGAGAAAGGAGGCCATGTATCAGGTGGAAACGCCCCGTGGTGTCCGTTGCATGATCTGCCCCAACGAGTGCACCCTGAAAGAAGGAGAATGGAGCGACTGCCGCAACCGCGTCAATAAGGGAGGCAAGCTATATACCATGGCTTACGGCAATCCCTGTGCCGTACATGTCGATCCGGTGGAGAAGAAACCCCTGAATCATTTTTTGCCCGGAAGCCGTGCTTTCTCCATCGCTACCGCCGGCTGCAACCTGGCTTGTCTCAATTGCCAGAACTGGACCATCTCACAGACCTCCCCCACCAAAACTCAAAACTTCGACATGATGCCCGACAAGGTGGTGGAGAATACCATAAAATACAAATGTGAATCCATTGCCTATACCTACTCCGAACCGGTCACTTTCTATGAATACACCCTGGACACTTCCAAACTGGCGCATCATACCGGGCTGAAAAACATTCTGGTTTCAGCCGGGTACATCCATGAAAAGCCCTTGCGGGAGCTATGTAAGCACCTTGATGCCGCCAATATCGATCTGAAATCTTTCAGTGACAATATCTATATGAAACTGAATGCCGGAAAACTTCAGCCTGTCCTGGATGCCCTGAAGATCTTCCACGAAGAAGGGGTGTGGCTGGAGATCACCAACCTGATCGTCCCGAACTGGACCGACGATTTTGACATGATCAGGCGGATGTGTGACTGGCTGTATGACAATGACCTGTACAATTGCCCCCTGCATTTTTCACGTTTCTATCCCCAATACAAACTAACGCAGTTACCGCCCACACCGGTGTCCACACTCGAGAAAGCCCGGGAGATCGCACTGGCAGCAGGCATTAAATTCGTATATATCGGGAACGTTCCCGGGGGCAATTATGAGAACACCTATTGCCCGAAATGCCATAAACTCCTGATCGAACGGAGAGGATACTCCATCACCCAAAACCATATCAAAAACGGTAAATGTGAGTTTTGCGGAGAGCCGATACCCGGCGTTTGGAAGTGAGAAGGGTTGATGGTGTATGCCCGGATAACGATGCTTTCAGGTGGGTGTTCCCGGTAGCGTTCATTGATGCTCGTAACTTTTGCGAAGGGAGCAGGAAAGACGAATTACTTTTGCTTTTTTACATTCCTTTTCATTCTTTCCAACCCTGTCCGCATTACCGGGGTGCCGGCAAAGAGCCGTTCGAACTCTTCCTCCGTCATCCTTTCCCAATCTTCCCGCGTAAGGGACAGTCTTTTTTCGTCAGGCAGGAAATCCGGCGTATGGTGAGGCCGCGCTTTGCGGTTCCAGGGACAGACCTCCTGGCAGATATCACAACCGAAGACCCACTCCCGGAAGTTCTCAGGCGCTTCCTGCGGAAAGCTTTCTTTTCTATACTCAATGGTCCAGTAGGAAATGCAACGGGTGGCATCTACCGTACGATTGGGCTGGATGGCATGGGTGGGACAGGCATCCAGACAGCGGCTACAGGTACCGCAATAATCCTCCGGTTCAGGATGATCATAAGCCAGTTCCAGATCCAGAATCAGTTCGCCGATAAAAAAATAAGAGCCGCCCTCCCGGGTGATCAGCATACTGTTTTTCCCGATCCACCCCAGGCCTGCCCGCCGGGCCCAGGCCCGCTCCAGCACCGGCGCCGAATCCACAAAGGCCCTTCCGTTTACCGGGGTTAACGCTTCATTGATCCAGGCCAACAACTGCTGCAGCTTTTTCCGGATCACCTTGTGATAATCCCGTCCGGCGGCATAGCGCGAAATCTTCGGGATATCCTGTTTACTGTTATTATAGTATTTCCCGGGAAAATAATTCAACCGCACTACCACCACACTTTTGCTACCGGGAACCAGGCGTGTAGGATCGGTACGTTTATCCACATTTCCGGCCATATAATCCATCTCTCCATGATGGCCCCGGGCAAGCCAGTCAAGCAACCGGAATTTCTCCTCTTTCAAAGGCCCGGCACGCACGATACCACAGGCATCGAAACCCTGGGCACAGGCCTGTTCTTTAATCCGCCGGGATAGCTCTTCACGGGAAAACATAAAGAGAAGATAATTGAGAAAAGCAAAAATAAAAAATACGACACATTTCTATTCTCCAGTGTTAATCGGCAATTTCAGAGAGACACAACATCAATCACCTACGTAGGCGCCTACGTAGATTTTTTTGTCCGGAAATTGTCAATGATCCCATCCCCTTTTTCAGAGCATACCCAGCATCAGCAAGGCTTCCTCCGACATCATGCTTTTGTCCCAGGGGGGATCGAAAGTGAGAACCAGATCCAGGTCCTTAACCCCGGGGACAGCCCGGACACGCTGATCCACCTCATTCAGGATCTGGTCGGCAATGGGACAGTTAGGTGCTGTCAGGGTCATCTTCAGCAACACCGAGCCATCCTCCTTGACATCGATCTCATAGATCAACCCAAGATCATAGATATTGACCGCCGGAATTTCCGGATCGTAAATATTCTTCAGTTCCACTACAATCCTTTTTTCCAGTTCAAAAGTATCAACCGTACCTTCGTTATGCTCCTTATTTCCTTTCTTTTCTTTTTCTTCCATGGTTAGTCCTTTTTTTCAGATTGTTGTTTGGTATAATATGCCAGCGCATACATACGTATCTGATGAATCATCGAAAGCAAGCCATTGGCCCGCGTGGGGGAAAGGTTTTCCTTCAGGCCGACTTTGTCAATAAATGTCAGTTCCACATCTTTTATCTCCTCCGGGGTATGGCCGGAAAAGACACGGATAAGCAAAGCAACAATTCCTTTGGTGATGATTGCATCACTATCCGCCGTAATGATCATCTTCCCTTCCCGGTCCAGTTCGGCATGGATCCAGACCCGGGAGGTACATCCGTCGATCAGATATGCTTCCGTCCTGTACCTGGGATCTATCGGGGGCAATTCCTTCCCCAGTTCGATCAGGTAGTTGTATTTATCCATCCAGTCATCATAGACGCTGAATTCTTCCACAATCTCATCCTGGATTTCCTGTATGCTCATTTTTATAATATTATTTGTTTATGACAACATTTCAACCACCTTCATCAATCCGTTGTATAAAACGTCCACTTCTTCTTTGGTATTATAAAACGCAAACGAAGCCCTGACAGTTCCAGTGATCCCGTAGCTCTCAGTCAGGGGCTGGGCACAATGGTGACCGGTACGTACGGCGATCCCGAGCTTATCCAGAATCATGCCCGTATCATAATGATGCATATCCCCTATCAGGAAAGAAATAATGCTGGCTTTCTGTTTTGAATTCCCGTAAATACGTAACCCCGGTATTTTTTTCAGCTTTTCCGTAGCATAATCCAACAATTCTTTTTCCCAGGCGATAATATGATCCAGACCGGTTTCCTGAAGATACTCTATTGCCCTGGCCAGCCCTATGGCACCAATATAATTCATGGTCCCTGCTTCAAATTTCAACGGCAGGTCTTCGTAAATGGTTTTTTCAAACGTTACTTTTTTGATCATATCTCCGCCACCCTGGTAGGGAGGCATCTCATTCAGCCATTTTTCCTTGCCATACAAGACCCCAACGCCTGTCGGCCCGTAGATCTTATGGCCTGAAAAAACATAAAAGTCACAATCTATATCCTGAACATCCGTTTTCTCATGTTGTATTCCCTGGGCTCCGTCCACCAATACCGGCACGTTGTGTGCATGAGCTGTTTCCACAATTTTCTTCACCGGGTTGATTGTCCCCAGCACATTGGATACCTGTGTCACGGCCAGAAGGCGTGTCTTGTTTGTCATCATATTCTCCAGCTTATCCAGCATCAGATCCCCGGTTTCATCCACCGGCAACACTTTCAGGCGGGCCCCTTTCCGGTCGCACAGCATCTGCCACGGCACGATGTTGGCGTGATGTTCCATGCCCGACACGATGATCTCATCCCCGGCACGTACATACCTTTCCCCGAAAGAAAAAGCCACCGCGTTGATCGAACTGGTGGTCCCATGTGTAAAAATGACCTCAAGGCTATGGGCGGCATGAATATATTTACGCACTGTATCCCTTGCTGCTTCGTAATTTTCCGTGGTTACGGTACTCAGATGGTGTACACCCCGGTGTACATTCGCATTCTCACGGTTATACAGTCTTTCCACTGTTTCCAGAACAACCCGGGGTTTCTGGGTGGTTGCCCCATTGTCCAGATAAACCAGAGGTTTTCCATACACCTGCTGGTCCAGGATAGGAAAATCTTCTCTGATCTTATAAACATTCAGCATTTTCGCAGGTTTTATTTATTATAATCGACAAGACAGGTATGGCAACGGGGCAGTTCTCCGCGCAATCTCTTATCCACCAGTTCATGGATACGGTCCTGCAAGGGATCAATTTTTATCTCACGGATCACCTCATGGGCAAAGGCGTACATCAGCAGCATGCGGGCTTCATACTCATGGATGCCCCGTGAACGGAGATAAAACAGAGCTTCTTCATCCAACTGGCCGACGGTAGCTCCGTGTGTACATTTCACATCATCAGCATAGATCTCCAGTTGCGGTTTGGTATTCATCTTCGCCTGATCGGTAAGCAGTATATTTTTATTCACCTGAAAAGCTTCTGTTTTCTGAGCATGAGGACGAACCAGAATTTTTCCGTCAAAGGCGCCGGTAGCTTCATCGTCGAGCACTCCCTTATATAACTGATTGCTGAAACAATGAGGCGCTGCATGATCAATAAAAACAGAGTTATCCACGTGCTGCTGCCGGTCCATAAGGAAAAGACCGTAAGCATGGTTCTCGGCTCCTTCTCCCTGCAGACTTACATGCAGGTTGTTGCGGATCAAGCCCCCGTGCAGGGAAATGGTGTTGGTACGAACGCGGCTGTTACGCTCCTGCCGGATAAACAGGCTGGAGAGGTCCGTCATGCTGTTATGTTCATTCTGTAGCTTGGTAATTTCCATCGCACTGTTTTCCCCGGTAAACACCTCCGTCAGTCCATGTGAGATAAACTTTTGTTCCGAGAGCGCATGGTCACAGATGAGCAGAGCTGCCTGTGCATTCTTCCCCAGAATGACCAGACTGCGATGCTGTACCATAATATCCTTATCATCTTTCACCAGGTTCACCAGTTGCACGGGTTTATCCATCACCACGCCATCAGGCACATACATAAAGAAACCATCTGTAGCCACGGCCCTGGTCAGAGCCTCCAATCCGTCATTCACGGTACTGATGAGGTTGTCCAGGTAAGCTTCAACCAACTGAGGTACCTGTTTCAGGGCCTGCCGCAGTCCGCCCGCCAGCACCCCACCGGGTAATTCCACGAGGTTTTCCTGTTCCTCAAAGAAAAAACCGTTCAGCACCGTAAATGCCAGGGTATCCAGGGTAGGAATATCACACCGGAAAATCTCCTCCACGTTGAAGTTGCGGTGGTGGGGCTGCAATAAGGGAACAAACGGTCTGTCCAGTAATTTACCGACATCCGTATATCTGTATCTCTCATTCTTCTTTGCCGGGATCCCTACCCGTTTAAAATCCTCCAGAGCCGCAGCACGTACCCGGTCCAGCACCGGATGGATCTTCCCGCCGGCAGCGTTGTCAAACCGTTCCAGTATCCGGGTATCCGGATGTTTCGGTAATTTCTCTTCTACAACAATCATAGCGAACCGTTCAAACTGTTTTCATACTCCTCTTTCAGCCAGTCATATCCTTTTTCTTCCAGGTCGTAAGCCAGCTCCTTGCCCCCTGATTTTATGATCTTCCCCTTGTACAGGACATGTACATAATCCGGAACAATATAGTTCAGCAACCGCTGGTAATGCGTAATCACAATGGTAGCATTGTCGGGTTTTTTCAGAGCATTGACCCCGTTGGCCACCGTACGCAGGGCATCAATATCCAGGCCCGAGTCGGTCTCGTCGAGAATGGCCAGTTTAGGTTCCAGCATGGCCATCTGGAAAATCTCGTTTTTCTTTTTCTCACCCCCGGAAAATCCTTCATTGACCGACCGGTTGGTCAGGGCCGAATCAATGCCTACGAGTTTTTTCTTTTCGCGCATCAGTTTCAGGAAATCCGAAGGAGACATAGGCCCTTCCCCTTTGTATTTCCTTTGCTCATTCACCGCTGCCCGCAGGAAATTGACCATGCTCACCCCCGGTATCTCCACCGGGTATTGGAAGCTCAGAAAAATGCCTTTCAAGGCTCTTTCTTCCGGGGATAAGGCGGTCAGATCTTCTCTAAAATAGAGGATCTGTCCCTGGGTAATAGCCACGTAATCCCTTCCTACAATGGCAGAGGCCAGGGTGCTCTTCCCGGATCCGTTCGGCCCCATAATAGCGTGTACCTCGCCGGGATGCACTTCGAGGTTGATTCCCTTCAGGATATCTTTTCCATCAATCTCCGCGTGTAAATCTTTTATTGTCAACATAAATATTTATTTTTTGTTTCAGATACAGTCAGGATGGCTACACCACACTGACAGGTCTCATTTTTCTTAAATGTTATTTTTATTTCTCTTATCATTTCGTTATGGTCACGTACCCGGGTTCATGCTGCATTAAAATTGGGACTTACCGTCCCTGCGTTTTTTTTGCAAAATTCTGTTTCCAAAGTCCGCATTACTCTTTCCATCATCATTCAACCATCATTCATCAATCATCCTTCATCGATCATCCTTCTAACTACCCCACACTTCCTTCCAGACTGATCTGTAACAATTTCTGGGCTTCCACGGCAAACTCCATCGGCAACTGGTTCAACACCTCCCGCGCATACCCGTTGACGATCATTCCGATAGCATCTTCTGTGGAAATACCTCTTTGGTTACAGTAGAAGATCTGATCTTCTCCGATCTTGGAAGTAGTGGCTTCATGTTCCACCACCGCCGATTTATTATCTACTTCCAGATACGGGAAAGTATGTGCTCCACACTGGTCGCCGATCAGCAGGGAATCACACTGGGAGTAATTCCGGGCATTTTCGGCTTTTTTCATCACTTTTACCAATCCCCGGTAACTGTTATTGCTGTTTCCCGCGGAGATCCCTTTGGAAACGATAGTGCTTCGGGTATTCTTCCCGATATGGATCATCTTGGTTCCCGTGTCGGCCTGCTGATAATTATTGGTTAACGCAACCGAATAAAACTCGGCAATGGCGTTATCCCCTTTCAGGATGGTACTGGGATATTTCCAGGTAATGGCCGAGCCGGTCTCCACCTGTGTCCACGAAAGTTTTGAATTGTTTCCTTTGCAAATGCCTCTTTTGGTCACAAAATTATAGATTCCGCCCTTCCCTTCCTTGTTGCCGGGATACCAGTTTTGCACGGTGGAGTATTTCACCTCTGCATCATCCATCACGATAATCTCCACAATGGCTGCGTGCAGCTGATTCTCATCCCGCATAGGAGCCGTACATCCTTCCAGGTAGCTCACATAGCTGTCTTCCTCCGCCACAATTAACGTCCGCTCAAACTGACCGGTATCGGCCAGATTGATCCTGAAATAAGTGGATAGTTCCATCGGACAACGCACTCCTTTCGGGATATAGGCAAAAGAGCCGTCTCCGAAAACAGCCGAGTTGAGGGCCGCAAAATAATTGTCGCTATAAGGCACCACGCTGCCCAGGTATTTTTTTACCAGATCGGGATAGTCCCGGATGGCGTCACTCATCGAACAGAAAATGATCCCTAATTCGGCCAGGGTCTCCTGAAAAGTGGTTTTTACAGACTGGCTGTCTATTACGGCATCTACGGCCACACCCGCCAGTCTTTCCTGCTCTTCCAAAGGAATCCCCAGCTTGTTAAAAGTATCTATCAGCTCCGGATCCACTTCGTCCAGACTCGCCGGGCCTTCTTTCTTTTTCGGAGCAGCATAGTAAATAATATCCTGATAATCTATCTCCGGAATTTGCAGGTGAGGCCATTGCGGCATCTCCATTTTCTGCCATTGACGATAAGCTTTCAGCCGAAAATCAAGCATCCATTCGGGTTCCTGCTTCAATTTCCATATCTGCCGGATTACCTCTTCATTCAATCCCTTCGGCAGGGAATCCATCTCTATGTCGGAAACAAAACCATACTTATATTCGTTTTCCGTTACATTCTTCAATATTTTATCCTGATCTTTTTCCATATCTTTGTCCTGAAAAACAGTATAGAGCGTTTTATTTATATTTAATCTAATTAAGAGTGCAAATATAAGGAATTTTGAGCATCATTATTCTTTTTTTTCATCAAGTAAAGACAAATAACCATGCAATCAGCTTCTCATAAGAGTACAGACATTTCTGAATACGGGGAATTCCGTTTAATAACTCACCTGACCAGAGAATTTACTATAAATAACACCGAAACAAAAAAGGGCATAGGGGATGATGCGGCGGTTATTTCGCCCCGCAACCGTCAGATGGTGGTAACCACAGATCTGCTGTTGGAAGGGGTCCATTTCAATCTGATGTATACCCCCTTGAAACACCTAGGATACAAAGCCGTTGTGGTAAACCTTTCGGATGTGTACGCCATGAATGCCGAGCCCCGGCAGATCACGGTCTCGGTCGGGGTCTCCAAAAAATTCAAGGTGGAACATCTCGAGTCGTTGTATGAGGGAATCAAACTGGCCTGTGACCATTATGGCGTTGATCTTGTAGGTGGGGATACCTCTGCTTCCTATACCGGCATGGTGATCAGTGTCACTGCCCTCGGCAGAGCATCGCGGGAAGAGCTGACATACCGCAGCGGTGCCAGCGAGCATGATGTGATCTGTGTATCAGGAGACCTGGGCGGCGCCTACATGGGTTTGCAGATACTTAAACGGGAAAACAAGCTGTTTCAGGAAAATGCGGGTTTTCAGCCCGATCTGGCCCGCTATGAATATATTGTAGGCCGTCAATTAAAACCTGAAGCACGGCGGGATATAATCCGGCTTTTCCAAGAAAAAGGGATCCGTCCCACCACCATGATAGATATCTCAGACGGTCTTTCTTCCGATCTTCTGCACCTGTGTCACAATTCAGACACCGGGTGTCGTATTTACCAGGACAAAATCCCGATAGATCAGGAGACGGCTTCCGCCGCAGAAGAGATGCAGATCGAACCGCTTATTACGGCTTTGAATGGCGGAGAAGATTATGAACTGCTGTTTACCGTCTCAACCAAAGACATGGACAAGCTAACCGGTGTTTCGCAGATCAGGCCCATCGGTTTTATGACCCATAAATCAGAAGGCCGTAGCATGGTCACCAATGCCGGTGCCCAGGTGGATCTGCAGGCCCAGGGATGGAACGCGTTCGGAAGGATGGACGATGATCGATAAACCAGAAACAGGAAGAAAAAACAGTCATTTATTTACCGCCATAGTCCCGATCAGCCTTTTCAGTTCATTCACTTCTCTACGCAGGGCGGCCAGTTCGCTGTTTTCCGCCTTCAGCCGTTCGATCTCTTTGTGTTGTTCCTGCAGGGCTTTCAGCATCGGGGTAATCAGTTGACTGTAAGAGACCGTTTCCACCTGCCCTTTTTCATTGTAACTGACAAAGAGGGGGTTCACTTTCTCCACCTCCTCAGCAATCAGTCCGTATTGTTTGATGCCGGTTTCATCGCTCTTGTACTCGAAATTGACCGGGTGCAAGCGGTAAAGCCAGTTCACATCTTCCATGGTATGGATATCCCTTTTGTAACGGCGGGAAGAGGAGAGAAAACCTATTTTTCCGGTATTGTCTATATACAAAGGTCTGGGTGATGCACCCACCTGTTGGTTATATACTTGCGGCATTTGCATCTCACCATCATTCCGGTTAATTTTTAGCCACTCTCCGTAAATATATGTTCCCGAGTATCCAAGGACCTTCAGTTGATTACTGCTCCCATCATACTGCACAGACATCCCTATACTGCCTGCCGGAGTTTCCGATAATTTGATCTGCGAGGACTGATTGACCGCCCCTGGGGAGAGAATGACCTCTGACATATCCCCTGCAGATGTTACATGGAGCAGTGCCTGGGGATCCTGCGTCCCAATTCCGAGACGGTTCTGCACATAAGCATTTCCATTCTTATAGACGACAAAAGCGTTCCGTCGTATGGTTGAACCTAAATTTCGATACCCGTTTCCCACAACAAAAAGCGGATCAGTGTCCACCCACCGGGAAGAATCCCCTCCGGGTTGATTCAATGTTCCTACGACGAAAGCGTTGTAGGCCTGGGCCTGCAGATCCAGACCGGCGGCCACGGAGTACCATCCGTACACCTTGTTGCGGTAACCGACAGCTGTTCCGTAATACCCCATGGTTTGGTTAGCCGTTCCCAGACATACGGAATAAGCACTATCAGCATGGTTGGCAAATCCCAAGGCCATGGTACGATAACCCGACGCCACGTTGGGACTGTAAACCAGCATCATAAAAGGAGGGACACTATAAGTTCCCATATTTCCAAGAGACACAGCCTCTTCACCCGTGGCCACAGCATTGTGACCTATCGCCAGACTGTAACGTTTGCTGCTGGCATTAGCGCCGGCACCAAAGGAAAAATTGGCGAAACCATTGGAGGTGGTGGCCCCTTGTCCGATGGCTACCGAGTAAATACCGTTGGCAATGGTAGGTGCTGTATGCAGCAAAATCCCTCCGGTATCCACTTTATAAGAACCTATCGCATAACAACCATCTCCCAACGCCTGTGCACCATTGCCAAAAGAGAAGGAATTAAGCCCTTTGGAAAAAGATCTGTAACCCATGGCCAGAGAGTTGTCCCCCTGCGTTACGGAAGAATCTCCCATGGCCAGAGAGAAATTCCCTTTGGCAACCGTGCGGTACCCCATTGCCTGGGAATAATCTCCTTCCGCCTTGCTCTCGAAGCCGGTGGCCAGCGAATTGAGCCCCACACTGTCAGGACTCTCCACCAGCACCCTTCCTGCCAGGAAAGCTTCTTTCTGCGGATACCATAAGATCCGTGGCTCACTGGGATTAACAGCATCTACGCTGCTGCCCGTTGAAACATTGAAAAACTCTTTTGCCGGACCTTTGTTTATATCGTAACCGCCGATGGCAAAGCCACCGCGTGGGCCTTTCCCGGTATTACTCACATAAACCCTTGTGCTGTCTCTCGTTACCCTCAGATAATCCCGGGGCATCCCCTTCGCCGCATCAAACCCTCCTATGGCGAAGCCCCCCCGGGGCCCTTTGACAGGGTTTCTAAGATTGATATTCACGCTGTCGGGGGTAACCCGCATATACTCATAGGTGATTCCCTTTCCGGCATCGAAGCCGCCGATGGCGAAGCCGCCGCGTGGGCCTTTTTTCGCATTGTCATCCACATACACCCTTACTCCTTCATTATAAACAGCGAAGACTGTCTGACCGTCTTTTCTTTTCACCTCAAACAAAGCCGAGTCGGACAAAACATCATCTCCCTGAATGTTCAGCCTGGTCAAGTTTCCGACATTTCCGGCTTGCAGGGCATAGGGCACACTCATCAGGGCCGATATCCCGAGGGTTTCATAGTTGTTCCCGCCGGAAAGATCCGCTTCCACTTTCAGGTAATACGGCCCGTGGTCCCAGTCTATCACACTGAAATCCCCGCTAACAACATTTCCTTTCCCTACTGTCAGGGAAACCAGCCCCTGGGCTGTCGTAGTCAGCTGCCAGGTCTCGCTATATACAACCCCACCATTCTCACTCCCCTGCAGGATGCTCAGCCTCATGCCGATATTCTGATCTTTCATGATCTGACCGTTCGCATCGCGAACCACGGCCTGATAGTTGAATCCCTGCGGCGCTTGGGCAAACAGGGATCCACCTCCGTCACAGAACAAGTATGACAGAAAAGGCAGCAAAAAAAACATAAAAAAAAACAGGAAAAAGGTTTTGACATTTCCCGTCTCCTGAGTGATGTTTCTCGTTTTCATGAGCGTTAGGTTTAAATGACACATAATACACCTGTTTTACCCGTAGAGGCAGGCCGGCATTTAAATTCCATGCGTTACGGATGCCGGCAGGATACAGGCATAATAACTTCCGAAAATACAATTTACGGATATTCAGACTTTTTTCAAACTTTTTTTTTCACGTACGGGTCTCTCTCCCCTGTGAAAAGTCTGAATTGTTCTTCAACGGTCATTGTTTACACTCCGCTGCGTATGATTCCCCGGTTCGAGTTTTTAATGAAATTCAGGATTTCATCTCTTTCTGTAGAGGGCTCATATTCTTTTTCTATCGCTTCAAGTGCCTGGGATACAGTCATTCCTTTCAGATAGATAGTACGGTAAATATCGAGAATTTCATTGATTTTTTCGATAGGAAAACCACGCCGGCGAAGGCCTACGGAATTGACCCCCATATAGCAAAGCGGATCACGGTCCGCTTTGACGTAAGGAGGCACATCTTTTCTCACCTTGGCGCCGCCACCCACCATCACATGAGCCCCGATGTGGACAAACTGATGCACCAGGGTCCCTCCGGCCAGAATGGCCCAGTCGTGCACTTTCACCTCGCCGGCCAGGGAAGCATTGTTCACCAGAATACAATGATTTCCAACCTCGCAGTCATGGGCAATATGTACGTAGGCCATCAGCAAGGTGTTGTTACCCACAACGGTTTTCCAGGCTGCTTTGGTGCCACGGTTTATGGTGACAAACTCACGTACGGTTGTATTGTCTCCTATTTCTACGGTAGTATTTTCGCCTTCAAACTTCAAATCCTGAGGGATGGCTCCAATTACTGCTCCGGGAAAAATACGGCAGTTTTTCCCGATACGTGTTCCTCCCATAATGGTCACATTGGGACCGATCCAGGTACCCTCGCCTATTTGAACATCATCGGCGATCGAGCTGAAGGGCCCGATCGTAACGTCCGGACCAATCTCAGCGTTGGGATGAACATCTGAAAATTTATTTATCATTTTCCTGGTTTTTAAATATCTGGGCGGTAAGCTCTCCTTCCACCACCAGCTTGTTTCCCACAAACGCCTGGGCATACACCGTTACAATACCATGCCGTATGGGTCCGGCCAACACAACTTTTGCGATGAGCGTGTCCCCGGGAACCACCTTGTTTTTAAACTTCACTTTGTCAATCTTCAGAAAATAGGTAGAATAATTTTCCGGGTCAGGAACGCTATTCAGCACCAGCATACCCCCGACCTGCGCCATAAATTCCAGTTGCAAGACACCCGGCATGACGGGTTCGTCGGGAAAATGCCCCTGAAAGAACAATTCATCATAGGTAAGGTTTTTCAATCCTACCACACTGTCTTCATCCAGGTGAATAATCTTATCTACCATCAGGAAAGGATAACGATGAGGCAGTCTTTTCCGCACATCCATAACATCAAACACGGGAGGCACGTTCGGGTCATACTCCGGAATATCTTTCTGTGCCCTGGCTTTCTTGATGGCCTGCCTGATAATCCGGGCAAATTCGGTATTGGCTTTGTGACCGGGCCGTGTGGCCACGATCTTCCCTTTTATGGGTTGCCCCACCAGCGCAATGTCACCCATCAGGTCAAGCAGTTTATGGCGGGCCGGCTCATTAGGGAAATGCAATTCCACATTGCTCAATACGCCCTCCGAATTGGCTTTGATGTGCGGCTTGTTAAACAGGTCTGCAATCCGGTCTATTTCTTTCTGATCCACTTTCCTGTCCAGGATCACGATGGCATTATCCAGGTCTCCACCTTTGATCTTGTTCAGCTTTTTCAGCCCTTCCAGCTCATGAAAAAACACAAAGGTGCGAGACATGGCGATCTCGGTCTCAAATTCTTTCCGATTGTTTAATATGGCATACTGGTTGCCCAGAACCTTTGAGTTATAATCAATTAATACGTTAATACTTAAGTGGTCATCCGGATAAATCATCAGGTCCACACCCCGTTCTTCATCCGAGTACGTAATTTTCTCTTTAACCACGAAATAATTACGGGGCTCTTTCAATTCTACGATACCGGCTTTTTTTATTGCTTCCACATATTTTATGGAACTTCCATCCATAATCGGGGCTTCGGGCCCGTTTATTTCAATCAAAACATTATCCACCCGCATCCCGTTCAGGGCAGCCAGCACATGTTCGATCGTGGCCACCCTGGCTTCATTTTGCTCCAGGGTGGTCCCCCTGACGGTTTCCACCACGTATTCAGCCAAAGCCTTGATGGTTGGTTGCTCCGGCAGGTCTGTACGAACAAAAACATATCCGTGATTGGCTGGTGCCGGCTTAAAGGTAAGGGTAACATTGATCCCTGTATGTAATCCTTTCCCCGAAAGGGAAACTTCGTTTTTTAAAGTCGTTTGCTTTTCACTCATAGAACATTTTTTGTGCTGTTTTTCTTAAAACGGGCGCAAGATACAAAAATTCAACAAAACGAAAATCAGACCTTTACCTCTCGCGATTTCTTATCCAGATAAAAAACAAAGGTTTTTATTCCCGGGACAGGTCCTCCACCTTTTTTTCCAGATCCCTGATCTTTTGATAAATTTCCGGGAGTTGTTTAATATAAAACACCGACCTTTGAAATTCTCTTATGGGAACGGCAGGGACACCCTCCAGGACCTTGTTTTCTTCTTTCACCCTGGTGTGAACGCCCGATTTTGCTGCGATTTTAACGCCATCGGCAATGGTAATATGTCCACTTATACCCACCTGTCCTCCGATCATACATCCTTTCCCAACTTTTGCCGAACCTGCAATACCCGTTAAAGCAGCTATTACGGTATTATCTCCTAACAACACATTATGAGCGATCTGGATCAGATTGTCCAGCTTCACTCCTTCTTTTATCAGGGTACGCCCCATGGTAGCCCGGTCGATGGTGGTGTTGGCACCAACCTCGACATTATCCTCCAGTTCCACAATGCCGATTTGCGGGATTTTTTCATATTTATTGTCAGCCGTAGGAGCAAAGCCAAATCCGTCGGCACCGATCACACATCCGGCATGCAGAATACAGTTTTTCCCGATAATGGTGCCCTGATAAATCCGTACCCCGGCATAGATAACCGTCCCTTCGCCTATTTTCACATTATCCCCTATATAAACATGGGGATAAATATGGACATTATTCCCGATTTTCACGTTCTGTCCTGCATAAGCAAAAGGCCCGATATAAACATCACTGCCGGTCTGAACACTTTCCTCCAGAAATGCCAGGGCATGAATGCCTGCCGGTTTTTGTTTGTTTTGTTCAACCAAAGTCAGCAACCGAGCCAATGCTTCATAGGCATTATCTACCCGGATCAAAGTTGGTCGCACTGGTTTTTCAAGCTTGAAATCCCGGTTTATAAGTACGGCAGAAGCTTCTGTGGTATAAACATATTTCGTATAAGCCGGGTTGGATAAAAAAGTAAGTTCCCCCGGCCGGGCTTCTTCTATTTTCCCAAAACCTGTCAGTACCCGGCTTCCGTCTCCTTCGACCTCTCCGTTCAGGTACTCTGCAATCATTTGTACTGTGTACTCCATAGTATTTTTAATTATGATTAGTAATTATCTTCATATTCCTTCGGATAACATAAAATGTGTTTTTCCACTGTACGTGAAATAATATTCTGATCCATGATCTCCGACACGACGGTGATATCTTTTACAGAACCGTCTTTCCTTAATATATTTATCTGGTGATCCTTCGGAGAATAGGCAAAATTGCTGATTGTATTCGTAAAAACAAAAAAGGCGGTCTCTGCTTCGCTAAATCCGTAGTCTTTCATCATTTTCCGCCGGATTCTGTATTCCTTTTCTTCTTCGAAAGGATGGTCCTGCATCTCCACATGAAAAAGTTTCCTGTTGATAAGCCTTCTGCATAAGTTGGCAAGGACAGGATCGGAAAACTCAGACCATACTTTGGCAGAGGTAATAATGTCATTGTCATCCAGCAGCGAAAAACGATCCAGCAGTTCCTTCCTTTCCCCGGCAGTAAGGGTCTCGACTTTTTTCTTCGGATACCGGTCATACAGAAAATAATGTAACGCCGGGGTAACAAACAGTTTTTCCCTGTTTTCTGCCAGTTGATGTGCCCTTGCAAGGATCTTTAAAAGAAGCTGCTCGGCCGAGACCACTGTTTTATGAAAATAAACCTGCCAGTACATAAGCCGCCGGGCCAGTACAAATTTTTCAATGGAATAAATTCCTTTTTCTTCCACCACCAGCTCATCTTCCTGTACATACAACATTTTAATAATACGCTCCAGTCCGATAATCCCTTCCGAGACTCCGGTAAAATAACTATCCCGTTGCAGGTAGTCCATTCGGTCCATATCCAGCTGCCCGGAGATCAGCTGGTTGAAAAATTTCCGGGGAAACCTGCCCTGAAAAATCTTTAATGCATCATCCAGTTGCCCTCCAAATTCCTGATTCAGTTGCTCCATAAACAGCAAAGACAATTGTTCATGTGAGAGTCCTTTAATAATGGTTTCTTCAAGAGCATGGGAAAACGGACCGTGCCCCATGTCATGCAACAGGATGGCGGCAGAAGCAGACAAAGTTTCCTCCGCAAGAACAGGGATCCCTTTTCCCTGTATAGACTGCAGGGCTTGTTCCATCAGGTAAGAAGCCCCCAGACTATGCTGAAACCGCGTATGGTTGGCCCCGGGATATACAAGATAGGTCAATCCCAGCTGACGTATCCTGCGCAGCCGCTGTACCCATGGATGCTCAAGCAGATCAAACAACAATGAGGAAGTAACCGGAATGAAACCATACACCGGATCATTGATGATCTTTCTCTTGCGTTTGTCCATAAGTGTCAAAACGGTTTAATGATCTGCAAAGATAACGTCTGTCAACCACCTTATCCGGTGCAAAATAGAATTTTTTTTCTTTATTTGTTGACAGAAAATGAATTATTTGTTTTTTCCGGGGAAATAGGTTATCTTTGCAGTCGAAATGAGGAGAATACTGGCAGGGGACATGGTCCCCTGTTTTATTAGCATGCAATGATCGGGAAAGAGAACATATTGAAAATAGTCAGGGAATATCCGGGAGGAGAAGACTTCTTCGTGGTGGATACCCGGGTCTCTTCTTCCAACAGGATCACTGTTTTTGTAGACAGGGTCGAAGGTATTTCCATAGACGAATGTGCGAAAGTCTCCCGCTTTATCGAAAACCACCTCGACAGGGAAAAAGAGGATTTTGAACTTATCGTATCGTCTCCGGGTCTGGATGCTCCTTTTACCGTGCATGAACAATATCTTAAAAATATCGGGAAAAAGATAAAAATTCAATTGAAAAACGGAGAGACCCATCTGGGAAAATTAACCGCCGTGGAAAAAGATACGGTCACCCTGGAGGAACAGGAAAAAAAGAAAAAAAAACCGGGGCAACCCAAAAAAAATAAAAATAAGGATATCCATATAAAAACAGCTGTATATCCGCTGACAGAGATAAAAACAGCTAAACCTGGTGTTGAAATAAAGTAAGAAGATTATGGCAGCAATGAAAAAAGCAGAAAGTGTAAATTTGTCAGACACCTTTTCAGAGTTCAAGGAACTGAAAAATATTGACCGTGCTACGATGATGAGTGTACTGGAAGATGTTTTCAGGAGCATGTTGAAGAAGAAATTTGATACGGATGAAAACTTTGACATCATCATCAACATTGACAAGGGAGATTTTGAGATCTGGAGAAACCGGGAGGTCGTGGAAGATGATCAGTTTGAGGATCCTGCACGTCAGATCCCCCTTTCCGAAGCAAAAAAAATTGACGAAGACTACGAGATAGGCGAAGAAGTGACCGATGAGGTTAAGTTGTTTGATTTTGGACGCAGGGCCATCCTTTCCCTCCGGCAGAACCTTACCGCACGGATCCTCGAACTCGAGAAAAATAATGTATTCAATAAATATAAGGATCGTGTCGGGGACATCGTGATTGGCGAAGTATATCAAATCTGGAAAAGAGAAACGCTGGTTCTCGATGATGAAGGAAACGAGCTTATTCTGCCCAAAAGCGAACAGATCCCTTCCGACTTTTTCCGGAAAGGCGACTCGTTGCGCGCTGTGGTCATCAAAGTGGAGATGCGTAACAACAACCCGTTGATTATCCTCTCAAGAACCTCTCCTGTTTTTCTGGAACGCTTGTTTGAGCTGGAGGTCCCCGAAATCTTCGACGGTCTGATAACCATCAAGAAAATTGTCCGTGTGCCGGGCGAAAGAGCCAAGGTAGCCGTCGAATCCTATGACGAACGTATTGACCCGGTGGGAGCCTGTGTCGGAATGAAAGGCTCCCGTATCCATGGGATCGTCAGGGAACTGAAGAATGAAAACATCGATGTCATCAATTACACGACCAACACGCAGTTGTTCATACAACGGGCTTTGAGTCCTGCCAAGATCAGTTCCATCAAACTGAATGAAGAAGAGAAAAAAGCAGAAGTGTATCTTAAACCCAGCGAGGTATCTCTGGCTATCGGTAAAGGAGGACTGAACATACGACTGGCGAGCCAGCTTACAGGCTATGAAATAGAGGTTTACCGCGAAACCGACGGAGAAGACGAGGACGTCAGCCTGGAAGAATTTGCAGACGAAATCGAAGCCTGGGTGCTGGATGAACTGAAAGCCGTAGGCTGTGATACCGCCAAAAGCGTACTTGAACTATCCGATGAGGAACTGGTCAAAAGAACCGACCTGGAAGAAGAAACAATTAAAGAAGTAAAGAAAATATTAAAAGAAGAATTTGAATAAAAAGTGTATAAATGTTTTATGTTTATAGATAACTTCTATTTTTGCACATTGATTAACACGGGCTGATCGTTTATGGGAGAAGAAAAAAAAATAAGATTAAGTAAAGTTGCCAGAGAATTTAACGTAGGACTTTCTACCATTGTAGAATTCCTGCATAAAAAAGGTTATGATCTGGATCTAAACCCCAACTCCAAGATCTCGGGAGAGGTCTATGAAATACTGGCCAATGAATACAGCTCAGAAGCCCGCGTAAAGAAAGAATCCGAGAAAGTAAAGCTTCACTCCCGGGAACCACAGAAATCATCTATATCTATCAATGATATTGAGACCGAAAAAAAGACGGTTGAGGAAGGTGAAGAAGAGGAACTGATCATTCAGGATCATAGTGCAGAAAAAGAAGATACTTTCAAAACCCACACCGAAGCCGAAGTAATAAAAGAAGAACCCTCTGCCAAACTTAAGGTTGTCGGGAAAATAGACCTCGGGGAAAACAAGAAAAGCAAACCTGCAGCCAAAAAAGAAACGAAAGAAGAAGCAAAAGAAGAAACGAAAGAAAAAGAAAAGGGGAAAAAGAAAAAGGCTGTAGCCGAAAAGAAAAAGGAAAAAGCAAAACCTGCGGTAGAAATCAAAAAAGAAAATCTCCCCGAAGTTTCCGTTTCCGAAGAAACAAGCAAGGCAGAACCTCCGGCTGTGCCCATTCCTGAAGAAGAGAGCACAAAAGAAACCGCAGCAAAAGTTTCGGAGCCTGTTCAGGAAAAGGAACCATCCGCAGAAGACGCTAATTTATACAAATCCGAAGTTGAGCAGCTTACCGGCCCGACCGTGATCGGGAAGATAGATCTTCCTGTGGAAGAACCCAAGAAGAAACCCGTAGCTTCTTCCAAGGCACCTGTGGCAGGCAACAGAAAAAAACGGAAACGGATACGAAAAGATAAGGAAAAAGTAAATCTTTCCGGGGATAAAGGCCGGAAAGAAGTTAAAAAAGGCGGAAAAAAATCCCGCTATCCCCAGCATGAGGTAAACGAAGAAGATGTACAGAAACAAATCAAAGAGACGCTGGCCCGTTTGACATCCAAAACGAAATCAAAAGCTTCCAAATATCGTCGTGAGAAAAGGGCTGCCATCAGCCATAAACAACAGGAAGAGATCCAAAAGCTTAACGACGAGAAAAATGTATTAAAAGTAACCGAATTTGTTTCGGTAAACGAGATGGCCAATATGATGGATGTCCCTGTTACCGATGTTATTTCCACCTGCATGAACCTGGGACTTATCGTTTCCATCAACCAGCGCCTGGATGCGGAAACCATGTCCCTGGTGGCTGATGAGTTCGGCTATGATGTTGAGTTTGTAAGCGCGGATATTATTGACACGGTAAAAGAAACCGAAGACCGGGAAGAAGACCTGGTCCCCAGGCCCCCTATTGTCACGGTCATGGGACATGTAGACCACGGAAAAACAAAATTGCTGGACTATATCCGGAATACGAATGTGGTGGCCGGTGAAGCCGGAGGCATTACCCAGCATATCGGGGCCTATGCCGTAAGCCTGAAAGACGGGCAGAAAATTACTTTCCTCGATACGCCGGGCCACGAAGCGTTTACGGCCATGCGTGCACGGGGTGCTCAGATCACAGATATTGCCGTAATTGTCGTCGCCGCCGATGACGGAATTATGCCCCAGACGGTCGAAGCTATCAACCACGCTCAGGCAGCCGGCGTGCCTATTGTCTTTGCGATCAATAAAATTGATAAACCGGATGCCAATCCGGAAAAGATCAAGGAAGAACTGGCCAATATGAATATCCTCGTGGAAGATTGGGGAGGAAAATTCCAAAGCCAGGAAATTTCTGCCAAACAGGGCCTCAATGTTGATCTGTTACTGGAAAAAATATTGCTGGAAGCTGAAATGCTGGAACTGAAAGCCAACCCTAACAAACCTGCTTCAGGAACCGTCATAGAGTCCTCTCTCGATAAAGGAAGAGGGTATTTAGCCACCATCCTGGTCAAGGAAGGAACCCTGAAGATGGGAGATATTGTTTTGGCAGGCAGCTACTATGGTCACGTAAAAGCCCTGTTCAACGAACGGGGCAAGAAAATAGAAGAAGCCGGCCCGTCTATGCCTGCTTTGATTCTGGGACTGAACGGAGCTCCTCAGGCTGGAGATAAGTTCAATGTCATGGAAAGTGATAAGGAAGCCAAGGAGATCGCATTGAAAAGAAGCCAGTTGCAAAGAGAGCAGGGATTAAGAGCCCAGAAACATATTACACTGGATGAAATCGGACGCAGAATTGCCATCGGCAATTTCCAGGAATTGAATGTAGTTATCAAAGGAGATGTGGACGGATCGGTGGAAGTGCTCTCGGACGCTCTGACGAAACTGTCTACGGAAGAGATACAGGTCAATGTTATCCATAAAGCGGTAGGACAGATCACCGAATCGGACATTTTGCTAGCTGCCGCTTCCAATGCCATCGTGATAGGCTTCCAGGTAAGGCCTTCTGCGAATGCCCGGAAACTGGCCGAAAAAGAAGAAATAGATATACGGCTCTACTCCATTATCTACGACGCGATCGAAGAACTGAAAGCAGCCATGGAAGGGATGTTGATGCCGGAGATAAAAGAAGAAATCACAGGAACCCTGGAGGTAAGGGAAATATTCAAGATAAACAAAGTCGGCACCATCGCCGGTTGTATCGTTACCGAAGGAAAGATCTTCAGAAAATCCAAAGTACGTGTGATCCGCGACGGTATCGTTATATACACCGGCGAACTGGAATCACTGAAACGCTTTAAAGAAGATGTGAAAGAAGTAGTCAGCGGACAGGATTGCGGACTGAACATTCAGAATTTTAACGATATCAAAGTAGGTGATATCATTGAAGCATATGAAGAAACAGAAGTAAAAAAGACCTTATAAGATTTTCTTCCAGAGAATAAAAAAAGGCCTGCTTCTGCCGGCCTTTTTTTATTTTACCAATTCATTCTCAGGCATTGATCATTTTCTGATACGCTTCCGCATCCATCAAATCATCCAGCTCGGCCGGATTGGACATTTTTACTTTGATCATCCACCCTTCACCATAAGGATCTTTATTAACAACTTCAGGAGTGTCTGACAGCACGGGATTGGATTCCAGTATTTCTCCGGACACGGGTAAAAACACATCGGAGACTGTTTTTACGGCTTCTACCGTGCCGAAGGTTTCCCCTTTATTCAGGGTGTCTCCCACGGTCTCAATCTCGACAAAGACAATATCCCCCAATTCACCCTGTGCATAATCGGTAATACCGACCCAGGCCACATCTCCTTCTACACGGACCCATTCATGATCCTTTGTATACTTCAGATTATCAGGTACGTTCATGTTTAAATGGTTTGAATGTTATTATTTATTACGCTCAAAAATAGAATTTTTTTTACAGAAAAAAAATGAACTTTTATCTCTTCTCCCCAATTTTATCCTAAGTTTTTCTCAAATTACTGTACCAATGTAAATCTCAGACTGATCCCGAAATTGGTATTGGCAGTTTTGAAAGTCAGGGCCACAAAAGGATCGTTGACGATACGGTCAAAGAAAAGTCGCAGATTAAATTTGTCACTCAACATATAATCAGCAGTAAGTTTCAGGGTAATGATCCTTTGACCTGCCGTCGGGATATTGGTTTCTTCCACCAGTTTGCGCATAATGGTTTTATTATCCCGTATGCTTAGGTCAGCCCGCAGATTTAGATCACTTTTCAGCTCTTTCTGCTGCCCACCTGTCCGGACATTAAAGGTAACATTGTCAAAGCGGTAGCCTGTTCCCACAACAATTTCATCATTATGCACCTCCGTCAGTTGGTTATTGTTTAGACTCAAGGCCAGGTTTCTGGATTTTTTAAATGCCAGTTTGGAAGTGATGCCGTTTTTCCACACTACATCCAGACCCACCAAAGGAGCAAATTGCTCTGTAATGGAAACGGTATTGACCTGATATTGCGGTATAAAGTTAGATTCCATATCCCTGACCCAGCTCAAACCGCTCTCATCTTCCAGAAAATTCAGGTCGGTCTGAAAAGAAGCGATGTTATATGTCGAACGGTAAGAATGAGTAATATTTGCCGACCGCAGGAATGATTTAAAAACCCGTAGGCGGTTAAAGATATCTATCACGACCCGCCAGTTAGGAAGGATCTGGGTAATGGAGGGCAGGGTGTTCATGGATATATGCCAGGGGTCCATTTTGGCATATGCTGCCAGAAAAGCAGGCATCAGCACTTCCTGGCTGGTCATGGAATAACCGCTTTTATAACCGGTTTGGAGAGGTAGGCCTGTCTCAGGATCGATATCCGGATCATAGCTTGGATCCTTTCTGTGACGACTTTCTGCCAGCCGTCTGGAGATGATCTGTGTATATGCCTTAAAACGGTCGAAATTGGCCGACGCATAGTTTCCCTCAGCATCTTTCCGGATCTTCTCAAACATGGTTCCCATGGTAATATACGTCATCGAGAAGTTACCCGTTTCCACAAGGTTGCTGAAATCATACTTCTGCCCTGCATCGTTGAACTTATAATATTCATTGAGGTTTTTGGAGAATCTTCTGTTGGCAATAATATCCACCCTGATCCCCTTAAAGGGTTCAAAGGTACTGCGGAAATTGAAATTTTCCGTATGGGTCATAACATAAGGGTTGTTGATCAGTGAGTCTGTCGTTAACCAGTTTTTCTCCGCACTTTTGTACAGAAAATCACGATCCTGCCAACCCAGCACAAACGGCCACCCCGGAGCCAGGTCATCTCCCATTCTGTTGAGCCCCATAACCCTGGTCTGGGGCATATATCCGGGTAATAAGGTCCCTTCGTTCTGGGAAAAAGAAAGATTTACATTTTTTATACCCATTACCACCCCGGCCAGCGTCTCTCCGGCAATAACAAGAAAATTCTCATTGACATTTTTGGTTCCTTCGATGACCACTTTTACGTTTTTATGATCCTCATCGGCCGTAAAAGTGATTTTGTCGGGATTCACTACCTTGTACTTACCCTTGATCTCCTTACCGTTTTCATCATAGGCTGTAACTTTGGTAATATTTTCCGTTTTCAGTTTATGAAGTATCGACCGGGATCTCCCTCCTTTCAGTCTGATCCTGTCGGTAGTGAACGAGACCTTCTTTTTCTTGGGAGGAGGTTTCTTCCCGCTGGCACGCCGGGCATTATCCTGATTGATCTTCTTCAAAAATCCCACCTTGTTGTATAGGTTGTTCATGTTGAACTGGCTGCTCAACTGAGCGTTGTTGGAATTTTGTATTGTATTGCCCAGATGGATATTCATCGAATCGGGATAAACAGGACCTACCAGCCAGTCGTATTTAAGACTGTAACGGGCTGTGGCTGTAATCCAGCTAAGTAAAGGAAGCTTGTTGATGGGGATGGTATAGGAAGCATTGATCATATGGAAATAATGCGTATTCCTGCCCCCTTGTTTAAGATTTACCCACACAGAATCTTTCCAGCGTTCATATTCATCAGCATATCTGTCTTTGTCAACCCCTCCCAGTGGTTCATCAATACGTGCAATGTTCCCGGCAGAAAAATCCAGCCGCAGCGCCCTGGTGAGATCCCACTTAACATCATAGTTACGATTCCAGAGAAAATCTTTCCGGAAGGTTGGGGCAATTTTCAGATAAGGAATAGCAATGTTCCGCGTTTTTACTTCATTATAATACCTGTCGAGGTCGGTCCTGAAAGATATATGCTTGGGCATATAATAAAAATTAAAGTCACGCAATAACCGGAATACCGGCGATCGCAGGATCTTCATCTTGCGAAAAGGAGCTATGTTCTTAGGCTGTGCATTAAATATATAGGAGAGCCCCCCCCGGTAATTTTTCTCCAGATTGATGACTGTTTTTACATCCCGGTGGTACAGCTCACTGTATGCAAAATTGAAGGAGAGGTTGGAAGGACTGTAGACCCTGGGTTTTTTTGTAACAGGGCCTATCCCTACATTGGTCAGGTTGATGCTTTTCCTGCTGCTGTAATCCTGTGAAAAATGAAGGATCGAGTCCTTCTCTGCCCGGGTCTCGGCATGGGCCAGCGCCGACTTCAGCGGAATATCCGGATCCAAGGGGTTGTATTCAGGATTGATACGGGTCTCGGAATACCCGAAAAACAAGGGTATCCGTACCCTTGCTTTTTCAGGGAAGAATTTCCCCAGTTGAAGATTCGTGGATACGTCATAGCGGATCACCTCTTCCTGGCTGCGCTGAGCCACTTTCTTTTCGATACTTCCGAAGCCGGGTTTGCTGGTAAAACCGGCTATGTCCACAGTCCCCAGGTCTGCCAGCCGCGCCTGCAGGCGTGCATTGGCTGCCCATCCCCCTTTTTCATCAAAGTCGGACAACCGTAATTCATCACACCATACCTCCACCGATTTGGGAAGCCCGTCATCGTTTAGATAATGATTGTTCTGCAGTGGATTACGTATCCCGATCAGGATGGTACGTACATTACTGAAGTTAGGATTCCCTGCCACTTTTATTACCCTGCCATCCTCCATCTTCTTGATATATACATCTCTCATTTCCAGGCCTGTCCGTCGATTATGTATGGCGGTGTTTCTTTCCTGCTTCAACTCCTGAAACAATTCCAGAGGGATGATCATCCTGTTTTCCTCGGGCCACACGATCTGCCTGTCCCCAACAAGATCGTTGTTGTACTTGCCCGGCGGAGTAACTTTCATGGGGACCTCGTATTCGTAATAGTTATCCCGGTAATCGGTCCCCAGACGGATGAATACCGTCACTTCATCATCCTGCAACGGAATGCCGGGAAGAGCCTCAGCGTGAACCTCCATCCTGACCGTTTTATACTTCCGTAAGTCAAGACTCACATTCTTATAAATAGCCCTGGCATCCCCGTCTTCCAGATTTTTTACTTTCAGCAGTATAGACTGCTCGTTCAACTGGCGCAACTGAGGATTGGTGGGATCGATCACCCGGTCTATACCCGGCGGTAACACATAGTTTACCGGTTGTTTGCTGCTGTTCTCTTCAATGTTTACGGCAGAAACCACAAACTCCGCGCCTTCCTGTTGCGGAGTATTGATCCGTTCTCCTCCCTGAAGCAGAGAGTTGTAATAGTTTCTCCATTCTCCCCGCACCAGGTTAAAGGTAGCAAAACGCAGGATGGTTTCCTTGTTGAATCCGCGCATGAACATACGTATGAACCGTATGGATTTAAAGTCCTGTATGTCCCCTACAATCCGGTTGTATTCTCTGATGGGTATTTTAAATTGATACCAGTTTACCGACGATTCGTCTCCGTTGGCAAAAGTAACGGTACTGGTCACCTTGTCGGTGATAAAGTTGTTGCCCACCTTCAGGTCCGAAGGCCGCAGGCTCACATGATACTGGTAATACCTTTCCGTTTCGCTCAGCGTATTGTCCCTGTTGATATCTTCCACATCCGGCAGGGTGGACCCGGTGGTCGGGTACGGTTCTTTTGACATCTCGGCCGTCGGGGAATTTCCTTCCATCCCGTTATATGCCTTATATCTTTCCAGTATCCCCAGTCGCTCCTGGTCATAATCACTGCCCCGATAGTAATGAAAATCATCCCCGGAAGGGTCTTTCAACAAATCCTGATAAGCTTCGGGGGTCAGGATGCTTTTCATGGAGTCCAGGTAAGCGGCAAAGAAAGAATCTTCATCCGTATCACCCAACCCATCCAATCCTACATCCTGGTATCTGCGGGCATTGAGATCATTGTCAAAAGCATTCACCAGCGACTGGTTTACTGGCACACGACCCCAGATGGTCGTATCCACATCCTGCACCACCGGTGAGGTGGGCAGACCGTTCTCAAAGCTCTTACGTGAATCCCTCAAAATATCTTCAGAAACATCCCCAAGGTCCAGATACAGATCA
The DNA here is from genome assembly GCA_024762655.1 of Bacteroidales bacterium. Classification (GTDB taxonomy): domain Bacteria; phylum Bacteroidota; class Bacteroidia; order Bacteroidales; family VadinHA17; genus DRPN01. The sequence continues at coordinate 11,365 of JANTHB010000021.1, read as the reverse complement.
CCGCCATAATTATCCGGCATCTCCACGAACGGGTCCATCAGCCAGAATTCAATATACTGTACATTGGCCGATTCAAAATCACTGGTAGGCACCTCCCGCATGATCCCCCCCCACCGGTCTAACGGATCTTTCAACTTCCCTTCAGGATCAACCCCTGCCGAATAAGCGGAAGCCGTGGCATCATAGTTATAAGGACCTCTTTCATCGGGATAAAAGGCCAGGTTCAGTACGGCAATGTTCGTAGGTATGCCTGTCGGATTTTCACGGTTTGGAAACAACTCTTTTTCAAACACTTCCCGGACATAATGGCTGGACTGATAGTCGGGGTCTTGTTTCATGTAACTCGGTGTATTGATATTGTTCCGCAGAAACAATGGATCGATCACATACCAGGCCAGCCGGGCCCGGTTAACTCCGTAATATCTGTTGTTATTCAGTTCTGCTTCCGGAAACAGATCATTTTGCCCCTGGGGCGTACTGGCAAGCACCCAGGCATTAAAGGCCTTCAGGTCGATGGTCGTAGTGCTCCCTTCAAAGTCGTCAATGTACGAAGTCCCGGTTTTGTGAATGGCTTTTGAATGGCCCGGGATCATCTGGGCAAACTCTCCGGTAAAATCAATGGATGAGGGAGCCTTGGTCTGAAGAAAAGGCAGCCAGTCAACCATACGGGTGAGGAAACGCGACTCGGCGTGATACGTGCCGTCCAGCCCCAGCATAGTGTTGGAGATCGGTTCATCACCGATATTCACTTTCTGGGTCAATGGCCGCTCTGTCAGATTCAGTACCGTGCCGCCAATGTGAAAATCATCATTGATCTTATAATCCAGATGTGTACCCAGCAGGGTCTTGGTCTGCAGGTTGAACAACTGATTGCTCTCTAACTGTACCTTGATGGGCGTCTGCGACTCCAGCAACCCCTGGTTGATGATCTTCACCGTCCCCAGATTATAATCCACCGTATAATCCACATTCTCTTTTAACTGGATTCCACCGGCCGTCACTTTCACCGACCCTTTGGGTACATTCATGGCATTTAACTGGATCTCCGAACTGGAAGTCGAAGAATAGCTTCCCACGATCTTAAATTTGTTTTTCTCGGCTACCTGCCGGGCTTTCACCAGCGTTGAATCATACAGTTCCTGAAAGACATACTTATCAGCAATGGCATCATCCCCTATTTTTTTCCGGAGATAACTGCCGAAAGGCTCCAGCACCGGAAAAATCACCCTTCCTTTGGCAGGGTTTATGGTTATCCCGGTAAGAAAGTCGAAATAACCGTCCGGATAAGGTTCGTTCTGGGAGTTCAGGTTATCCAGATTCAGAACTTTTATCAAGACTTCTTTAGATATCTTCCCTTCCGGGATGTAATTAATATCATTCCCTGTTTTATCATCATGATACAACACATGAAGCTGGAAATCCCGCTGATTGATCTGATAAGCCCCCAGGGCATAGATATTCTTCATCATCAGTTTCCAGGTTGGCAATTTGGGAGAGAGGTTGGTCCCTTTCAGCAGTTTCAGCACCAGGGCATCCGGAGCACTCACATCACTGGAGAATTCCCCCACTTTATACACTTTCCCGTTGACCGTGTATTCATAAGCTACTGCCAGCACCTCATCCGCGTTCAGCGCCGCGCTGAGTGAAATAAAACCCAACTGTTTGTTTACCGTATATTCCCTATCGGTCAATCGCCTGGCATTTTCAATTTTCTCATAATCCCTCCCGATGATAAAATCAGGCTTCAGAGGCTCGAGGGTATTGGTAACCTGGCTGATATCCCGTATCCCGCTGTAGGTAGAGGTCATCTGACCATAAAGACCGTTTAGCTCATTATAGACATAAGGCCCCTGTCCCGTTTGGCTGAATGCCGGCACCGGATTAAAAATATTTTGCTGCTCTTCCCCAAGGTCCATAAAGGCCACCACATTTCTTGAGTTCTCAAAGCGATTGGTCTTGTTGGTAATCCACACTTCTATTCGCTGGATCGTCACACCGGTATTGATCACCGGCAGGTGGGCCAGGGCCTCATCATAATGATCCCGGAAAAACTGTGAGAGAAAAAAGTGCTTATTCGCCTCATAATGGTCGGCTTCCACCTCATAATCCTGAATCTGGGCACCTCCTTTTACATCAATCTCGGAAGTCTGCCCTTTTTGTTGGGAAAAAACAGCGCTGACCGTAAGTTTTCCGAATTGCAGGTCTGTCTTCAGGCCGAAAAGACTCTGGCTTCCGGTGATAAGGGTCCCGGTAAGGGGGAAATTTATATTCCCGGCTTCAATCTTTTTGATGATCTCATCTTCCTTCCCGGTATATTCCAGCTTGGTCTGGTTCTCAAAATCAAAAGTAGCCTCCGTGTTATAGTTTATGCCCAGCTTCAGCTTGTCCCCAACGGTTCCGGCGACATTCATCTGGATCTTCTCTTTGAAATCAAAGGTGGTCACCTTACGTAACTTTTCGGACAAGGCCGGGTTATCAATACGGGATGTATTAATACCAAAGATCAGTTCGGCGGATCCTTGCGGAACAATGTTAACGGTATTGCTCCCGAACACCCGGTCGAAAGCTTCTCCTCCTACATACAGTTTGGGAATAAGTGACCGCCGGAAACTGCCTCCGTTGCCACGGGCTTTCTGTGTCCAGTACTGCCTCACCGCCTGATCGTATTGCCATTTCCGGAATTCCTGCTGGTTCATCACATAAGGAAGGCGGTAATTAAAGTTATTCCCTATTTTTTCGTAAATAATATATTCATTGGTCTTAGGATCATATTCAATTCTCCGTTGTATGTTGGAGGGGAGTTTCAGGAATAATCCCGACGAGCCCTCCTGCAACAATGGATTTCCCTGATAATCATGAAAAGGATAATGCAGCAAGGGGGGCTGCGCATGGGAAGAAGAATCCGTTCCGGCATTGTTCACCTGTGCCCATATGGATTTTCCCTGCAACAAAAACAGTAAACCGGAAAACAACAGAATAGCATATATCTTTCTATTATCCAAAAGGGATCAGATTTGAAAATCCTTATAATATCTTCAAAGCTTCCTTAATAATCTCTTCCACCGCCAAACCGGGATCCCCGGCGATAATTTTTTCGATTGTTTTTTTCACCAGTGCTTTCGGAAATCCCAATGTTACCAAAGCAGATAACGATTCTTCCACGTTGCTATTGCCCGGCAGAGACAAAAATTCTTCCTCTCCCGATATTTTTCCCACTTTATCTTTCAGGTCAACGATCACCCGCTGAGCTGTTTTTCCCCCGATCCCTTTTATTCCCTGCAATACAGGCACATTCTCCGTAACAATGGCCTGCACCACTTCCGCCGGTGTCAATGAAGACAAAATCAACCGGGCGGTATTTACACCTATCCCCGATACCGTGACCAGCATACGGAACATCTCCCGTTCTTTCTTATCCGCAAACCCATACAAAAGGTGAGCATCTTCACGGATCACCTGTTGTATATACAATCTGGCCTCAGTACGCTGTTTGAGCGAAGTAAATGTATATAACGAAATATGAATATAATATCCGACATTCCCGCTTTCAAGAACCACATTGGCAGGTGTCAGTTCTACAATTTCCCCCTGTATATACTCAAACATTCTGTCTTTGGGTTAGGTTTTTTTACCAGAATTCACAACGGTTGTCTATTCTTTTGTCTGATGATTGGTTTGCAAAGGATCCGAGGATATTTCCCTGTACAGCTCCCTGTTTCTGTGGATGTCCAGAGCCAGGTACAACGCTTGCCGGAACGACTCCGGGGAAGCTTCTCCTTTCCCGGCCAGATGATAGGCTGTACCATGTGCCGGGGATGTTCTCACCACAGGCAACCCGGCGGTAAAGTTCACTCCTTCTTCAAAATAAATGGCCTTGAAAGGAGCCAGGCCCTGGTCGTGGTACATGGCCAGAACTGCATCAAAGTTTTTATAGTCGGCAGCGCCGAAAAAACCATCCGCCGGATAAGGCCCAAACACAAGAATATTATCTTCCTCCCTGGCTTTCTTTATGGCCGGTATGATGAATTCCCCTTCTTCCTTTCCCAGCAAACCTTCTTCACCGGTATGAGGATTCAGCCCCAGCACCGCTATTTTCGGACTTCTGATCCTGAAATCCTGCACCATGGTCTTATGCATGATTCGGATTCTGGAATACACCTTTTTCTCATCAATAGATGCTGCCACCTCCGACAGAGGGATGTGTCCGGTCACCACGCCGATACGTAAAAGCTCTCCCACCAGCAACATCAGACTGTCTCCTTTTTCCCCGAATGACGCCTCGATATATTCGGTATGTCCGGGAAAAGGAAACTCATCGGAATGAATGGTGCTCTTATTGATAGGAGCGGTCACCAGCACATCTATCAAATTATCCTGCAGGTCTGCAATGGCGTGTTTCAGGCTGGCCAGAGCGGCTTCCCCGGCTTCGCGCGTGGGTTTGCCCAGATCTACCCTGATATCATCGCTGACACAATTGATTACGTTCGCCCTTTTGGGATTGGCCTCAGCCGCCGATTTAATATGGTTCATGCTGAAGTTTGAAATATTCAGCACTTTGCGATGATAGGCCGCCACTTTGGGAGACCCGTATACAACAGGAACACACAGCTCATTAATCCGGGGGTCAAGTAAGGTTTTGATGATGACCTCATAACTGATCCCATTAATGTCTCCCTGGGTTATGCCTACTCTTATTTTTTTATCTAACATAATATTCTGAAAATTTCAGTTGAAAATATTTTCCGGATCTCAGACCCGGCATCTTTTTTTAAGAAAATCATACAACAGTCTTACGCCAATACCTGTAGCGCCTTTGCCCTGCCAGGAATTTTCTCCCTGTACAAAAGCCGGCCCGGCAATATCCAGATGAATATAGGGATAATCGGTAAAATGTTCCAGGAATTTACCGGCAGTAATCGCTCCGGCCTCCCTGCCCCCTATGTTTTTCAGATCGGCTATGTCCGATTTCAACAATTCTTTATATTCATCCCAGAAAGGAAAACGCACCACTCTTTCATACACATCTTCCCCGCTTTTTCCCAAAACCGAAAATTCTTCTTCGGGAGCTGTGCCCATGCCTACGATACCATATTTACCAATAGCTATGGCGGCGGCACCGGTAAGCGTAGAAAGTTCAATGACCAGTTCAGGGGCATACTGTGTTGCATAAGCAAGGGCATCTGCCAGGATCATGCGGCCTTCGGCATCGGTATTAAGCACTTCCACTGTGGTTCCGTCATACATGGTGATTACATCCCCCGGAGCATAAGCATTGCCATCAGGGCGGTTGTCCGTGGCGGGTACCAGCCCGACGACATGGCAGGGGATCTTGTTTCGTGCCAGGGCATATATCGCCGCGCTCACGGCGGCAGCACCGGCCATATCCGATTTCATCGTATCCATGCTGTCTTTGGTAGGTTTCAGACTCAATCCTCCCGTGTCAAAGACCACCCCTTTTCCCACCAGCACCACCGGCTTTTTGTTCACGGCATTCTCCGGGTTCCACTCCATCACCGTAAACGTCGGCGGATCGATACTCCCCCGGTTTACGGCCAGCAGCCCCCCCATACGCAGGGATTCGATTTTTTGCTTGTGAAAAACCTCTACGCGGAAACCCGCTTTCTTCCCCATTTTCTGAAACGCTTCAGACAGACGCACGGCATTCAGCCAGGACACCGGCTCATTCACCAGGTCGCGGGCATACCTGACGGCACGTATCACCCCGGCCAGCTCCGAAAGATCCTCTTCCGAAATGTGCTCAGAGATCAACAGGATATTCTCCGGATCAACAGCATCTTTCTTTCCGTTTTTCCCGGTAAGATATTTATCAAACCGGTACACGCTCAATGCCAGCCCCTCCAAAAAAGACAAAACAAAATTGCTGTCCTTTAACCGGTCCGCCACCTGCAAATCCGTTTCATGATATTCCCTCAAAAGTTTCACCAGCTTGTAAGCCGCTTCCCGTAATTTTTCCTTTTTATGTACATCATTCCCTTTGTCATCCGGGAGGACCAAATACAAACGGTAATCAAGCCGGTTCAGCACAGCGATTCTTTTCTCCCCTGAAAGCTGGCTTTCCGCAAATGATCTTTCCCCGGGCTTTAATCCCAAAGTTGCAATACCTTCTTTGTTCTCAAGAAGATATATTGTTGTGAGCCCTTCCTCCGGCCGTTCTGCCTTCACTATTTTTAATGGTATCATTTTTTTTCAATTTATTTACTATGCAAATGTAAAAAAAAAGCCACTCCTTCTGTCTTTGGAGCGGCAATAAAGCAGCTAAAAATAATAGAACCTTCTCTCCTGCCCTTATTAATTGGGATAGATTTTCAAAGTATAGAGTATACTCTCCACTTGTCGCAGTAGTTCTCTTTTTTTATCTCCCGGGGCATACACATATCCTTCGACAGTAACTACCCTGCCCCTGTATTTGTCGACCGTGGATTCGCTCACAAACGGCCCTCCCATAAAACCATTCTCCAGCTTCCAGAGCCCCCTCAGTTCCGCATAATACTGACCGTTTCTTTTAAATGCCCGGAACTCCGGGGGCAGAAGGGTTTCGGTGGTCATATAAGTCCCCTCTATCTGTCCGTGCACATACTTGCGCAACATACGGTTTCTGACCTTTATCAGGTTGTCCCTGGTAAAAACGTCTTCGCTGGCATAAGGATAGAAATAGATCAATATACCCTGGCTGGTGGTTGGTGTCTCACTGCTGATCCAGACAAAATTGGATGAATCCACATCCATGGTATACCCTTTGGGAACATCCAGGGTGATATGATATTTTTCCTTCAGTTTTTTATATACATCCCCCTCCAGGTATTTTTTGTAGTAGCCAATGATTCTGTTTCTCTCGACCTCATTGATCCGGTTAACCAAAGAGTCTCCCGTATCTTCCACCAGTTTCACAAATGACGGAACATCCGGCGCCTGCATCTCCATAATAAGCTGTGGGGTAGCCCACCGGTTATGTTCTATCACAACTCGGGCTTTCGGATACTTTTTCTTGTCTATTCTCATAAACAGGATGTTCCGGTGTGTCTGGAACATTTTATCAAAATTAACCGGGGTGACATGTATCACAGTGAACATAGGCTCCGGCTGAGGGAGATAAGGCACTTCCTGCGTAAGAACTCCTTCCAGAGTATCCCCCGCAGGGCTGTTCCACAGATAATCGGGTGCGACCACCAATACCTCTCCGGCAGATCCGGATATTTTAGGCTTAAGTGTTTCATTATCCGTCTTGCATCCAAATCCTGTCAACAGGATTACCCCAAGATATAATGCCACTTTTTTCATACTATTCGGTTTTAGTTGTCATCCGCCTCTCCCGAAACAAAAATCATGCCTTAAATATCCTTTCCTGCCAGCCACGCTAAGGATATCCATGAAATTTCAGGGAAGATGATCTACACTATATAACACCGCCGTCAGTATCAGGATTCTTTCGGTTTGGCATCGCTGTTACCCCCTTGTGTTTCAGGCTCGTCTTTGGTGGCTTTCTTAAACTCTTTCATACCCTGACCTAATCCTCTCATCAGTTCGGGGATTTTTCTTCCTCCAAAAAGCAAAAGCAATACCAGAACAATAAGAACAATTTCTGTCGGCCCAAACATCCCCGCTAAAACAAAACTTTCCATCATGACTTTAATCTTTTAGGTTTTATTTACCAAACAAAGTTACTGAATATTTATATAAATCGAACGAACGGTTCCTTATTTATGAAATAACTTAATAATATCATTCCCGTTGGCATACACCAGCAACGCCAGGAGAAGGAGCATCCCTATAATCTGTGCATACTCCATAAATTTATCCCCGGGTTTCCTGCCGGTGATCATCTCATACAATAAAAACAATACATGCCCGCCGTCCAGTCCCGGAATAGGAAGCAGATTCATGATCGCCAGGATAATAGAGAGGAAAGCCGTCAGGTTCCAGAAAGCATTCCAGTCCCACACCGAGGGAAATATTTTGCCTATGGTGATAAACCCTCCCAACGATTCATAGGCTTTCATTTTGGGGGAAAAGATCAGCTTGATCTGTTTGAGGTAGTCCCCTGTGGTACGTATGCCCTTCCGGATGCCCGCCGGGAAAGACTCCCAAAAAGAATATTTTACTTTTTTATACTCAAATACTTTGGAAAAATCCGTAGAGACCCCGATCATTCCTTCCGGCGTAAGTTTTACAGGCACCTTCAATTGCTGAGCGCCCCGTTCTACCGTAAGAGTCACCTGCTTCCCCTTGTGTTCCAGTAAATAATTTCTGAACCGATCATAATACTGAAACCGTAAACTATCTACCGCCACGATCCTGTCATTCTTTTGTAAGCCGGCCTCCTTCCCCGGAGAGTCTTTTGTAAACCCCTGGATAATAAAGGGGTTAAAAGGAAGCCGGGGTTGGATCACCGGCGACTTGGCCCTGATCAGTTTCGGGAAGACAGAATCCGGAATAAACACATTGATCACTTTCCCGTTACGCTCTACCAGCAACTTCCTGCTATGATCCAGGACAATGGTGGGAATGATCTGGGTAAACTCCTCTATTTTCTGAGAATCAATCGCAATGATTTTATCCCCGTTCTGCAGACCCATTTCCTGTCCAAGCGAATCGACCAGAACTCCGTATTTTACATTTTCATTGGGCAGATAGGTATCTCCCCAGACAAACATCACGGCAATATAAATAACAAAAGCCAGGAGGAAATTAACCAGGATCCCCCCCAGCATGATCAGTAACCGCTGCCAGGCCGGTTTGGAGCGAAACTCCCAGGGCTGTGGCGGTTTCTTCAGTTGCTCCCGATCCATCGACTCGTCAATCATCCCGGCAATCTTTACATAACCACCCAACGGCAACCAACCAACACCGTATTCCGTTTCTCCCTTTTTGAACTTGAACAGCGAAAACCACGGATTGAAAAAGAGATAAAATTTCTCCACACGGGTTTTGAATATTTTCGCAAACGTAAAATGACCCAGCTCATGCAAAATCACCAGGATGGATAAACTTAACAGCAACTGGGCCGTTTTGATCAATACAATCATTTTCTTTGGTTAAATTAGTTTTTCTGCTACGTTTCTCGCTTCACGATCTGTTTCTATTAGCTCTTCAAAAGAAGGCTCACGTAAAAAAGCCACTTGTCTCATGGTTTTCTCTATCAGATCAGGCATATGACTGAATTTCATCCTTTTTTTCAAAAAAGCCTCCACCGCAATTTCATTGGCAGCATTCAAAATACACGGCATATTTCCTCCTTCTTCAATAGCAAAATATGAAAGCGCAAGGTTACGAAATTTTTTTCGATCTGCCGGTAAAAATGTCAGTTCGGCAGGATGGGAAAAATCAAATCCCCCCCACGACGACCGGATCCTCTCGGGATATCCCAGAGCCACCTGGATCGGCATCCGCATATCAGGCATACCCAGTTGTGCTTTGATTGATCCGTCCCGGAACTGTACCATGGAATGAATGACAGACTGTGGATGAATAACCACCTCTATGTGCCGGGGATCTATGTTAAATAACCAACGGGCCTCGATAACTTCAAATCCTTTGTTCATAAGCGAAGCGGAGTCTACGGTAATCTTATCCCCCATTTTCCAGTTGGGATGTTTCAGTGCTTCCTCCGGTGTCACCTCCATCAGTTTCTCACGACTGTGATACAGAAAAGGCCCTCCCGAAGCCGTCAGGATAATCTTCTCTACGGAAACAGGATCTTCTCCTATCAGACATTGAAAAATGGCTGAGTGTTCTGAATCTACCGGAAGCACCGGCACTTTTTTCTCAGCCGCTTTTTTCATCACCATTTCGCCGGCCACTACCATGGTTTCTTTGTTGGCCAGGGCTATTTCCTTGCCGGCATTGATCGCCGTAATAGTCGGAGACAGGCCGGCAAAACCCACCAGCGCCACAACGACCATCCGGCTGGATGGGTCGGCAGCCACCTCCAGGATGCCTTCCTGCCCCGCCAGAACCTCAATGTCCTGATCCCTCAAACCCTCTTTCACCAGCAGGTAGGAAGATTCATCTCCGATAGCCACTTTTTCAGGTTGCAGGGCCCTGGCCTGCTCGATCAGCAAAGCATAGTTCCTGCCTGCCGTCAAACCGGTAACCCTAAAACGATCAGGATGAGCACGCACCACCTCGATGGTCTGCGTTCCGATGGATCCTGTCGATCCGAGTATGGCTATATTTTTCTGCATGATGGCAATTCTATTTTCCGGATCTTTTCGTCACGGATAATCAGAAAATCACAAATTTTTCAGGATCCAGAGGCTGGCCCTGGTACCAGAGCTCAAAATGAAGATGAGGGCCTGTGGTATACAACTCGCCGGTAGTCCCCATGAGGGCAATGTCTTCCCCCGCTTTAACGATGGCGCCAACCGGTTTTAATATTTTGTTGTTATGCTTATACACAGAGATCAGATTGTCGGTATGCTGAATCTCCACGACATATCCGGTTTCCAGCGTCCAGGCCGAGAAGATCACTGTCCCGTCCAGGGTGGCATGAACCACCTCATTGGGAACCCCGGCGATATCCGTTCCAAAATGATCACGGGCCGGATCAAAATGATTGGAAACGATGCCTTGCACAGGCGGAAAAAAATGAATGTTGTAAAACTTAATATTACGCTCGGACAAAGCCATGGAGACCGACAGATTGTACTCTTCTTCCGTTTCCACCTGGTGCCGGAGCAACGAATCTTCCAAAGACCGGGAAAACGTCACATCCTGCGGATTAACCGTAGAGCCCGTATCATAGGTAATATTATCCGGAGCTTCTCCCGAAACGATCTTTTTCATATTCTCAAAATAGATGTCCCGCAACCTGATCTCGTGCTCCAGAGAATCCAGCAGGATAGCATTCCTTACGATATCACGCCGGATCTTTACATCGGGATAGCCGGGGATCAACTCCTTCAGGCTGGTAAAGGCGATCAGCAGGGAGACGATCGCCACAATAAAAAGAATGAAGGTGAAGAGGGTCGCAATAAAGCCTGCTTTCGTAAGCCGCAATTGCCATACCTCCTCAAAGGTATCTTCCTTGGACAGGGTAAGTTTGAATCTTTCAGACCAGGTTTTTTTCTTTTTTTCCGTCATCACTTAGGGCCGTTAAAAAATGTGACCAAAATTACAATAAATATTTTGAGAATAAGAAGGAATGTTGTATTTTTGCCATCCAAATACTGCAGGGTGGATCCGCCAGTTGGCGGACGCAGGTTCGGGTCTTGCAGAAAAATAGATATTAAAGTTCTTTACATTTTGGAGAAAATATATTGCGGGGTGGAGCAGTGGCAGCTCGTTGGGCTCATAACCCAAAGGTCGCAGGTTCGAGTCCTGCCCCCGCTACAAAGAAAAGCCTGGC